>PBCW01000010.1 GCA_002718015.1 Rhodospirillaceae bacterium | reverse complement strand
TTTACAGAATCGGGTGGTCACTTATTCCTTTTGTAGTCAGAAACAACGCCACTCCAAGCAAGAAAATTAAAAGGCCACCTACTAGCGCTGCTCCATTAAAAAAGTGGATAATACCAATATTGCCTGCTGGCATACTTTTCAGTAATTCTTCCGCAGTAGCGCGTGCATAAACCGCCAAAGCTGCAAGGGTTGAGACGGTGATGGCCGTTCCAAAAGAAATTGCCACTACTGAAACGATTCCAGCAACTTTTAATTTGAAAATGGTCGCAAAAATCAGGACCAACACTGAGCCAGTACAGGGTCGAACGCCGATTGATAATACCATGCTCAAAAAATTGACGAGCGGAATCTTATCAGTTGATATATCATGTTCGGGTAGATGGGAATGATCACAATGCTCATGATTGTGGTGTTTGTGCCAAAGCCTTTTGAATGCTGCCAACATAAATATCAAGCCAATTATGGCAATCAGAACGTAACTAACCCGTTCAAGAGTTTGGGCGGTGCTATTAGCTTCTGCTAATGTCAGTTTGAGTAATCGCACGGTTATTTCGACCGTGATAATCGCAGTTAAACCCTGCAATGCCGCGCTTACAAAAGANAAGCCTATTCCTTTTTTNAGTTTGGTTTTATGTGTTGCAAGGTAGGTAGCGATGATCAGTTTGCCATGACCCGGGCCCGCTGCATGAAATACGCCGTATACGAAGCTCAGTCCTACAAGTGACCAAAATGCACCAGCACTTTGCTCCTGCGTTATGCGAACTGCACTAGCCAGGCTTTGATGCAATTCACGTTGCCATAAACGGATTTCACTGATGATCGATCTAAGACTGGTAAAATATTGAGGCATCTCTATCATAAATAGGAAAAAGAAACCCGTCATGAGAGTTAAAAGAAATACTGTTAAATAGAAAGTCCGCGCTTTTATCAGTTTCATTTTACTTGCATTGAAGCACTATTTTTTCCGCAAATAGCTTGCCAAGTTTATTCCCGCCACTTTGCGTTTTATCTAAAGAAGCTGCAAAGGTTCGGATTTCCTCATCTGGATTAGCTCTTACGAGATTGCCGACGCAACTGTCGCCTTTAATCCCCACTAATTCGAACGCCGGCTGTTTTTCGGCATGAAGTATTTCTATGTAATAAGTCGGGTCATATACTGAATAAACGAACTTTTGATTTTTTGGATCAATAGGCTGAGAGAAATCGAGTGTCATTTTGCTCCAAAAACGGTCCTTATTTTTACCGGTTTTTAGAGTTCCTGAAGTACCAGGCCTGTTGTGTGAAGGTTTTATGCGTTNGCCATNTACAGTGACTTCGGTGAAATANTTATGTTTTTTGAGNCTATTCAACATNCCTTCAGCNAANTTTGAGTGTGCATTTTTTGCACCTTTNTTCTNTATNTGTTCTACAGTAAGAGTTAAAAACGCTGAATAAATAGGATCAAAAAGCCAATAAATCTCAAGTGCTTGGATATAACCGTCTTCATTAAAAAGTAATTTAGTCTTCATATCAATCCAAACGTGCGGATGAGCTCGTCCGTTTGAAGGAATTACAAAGAAGACAAACAAAGCGAATAGAGGCAAAAGACAACGAATTTTCATATGTTTTAAATAGCCTGTAATAAGTTGCGCTTCCATGTGAATTTTTAAAAACCATAAACTTTTTTAGGAGGTGTAATGAAGCAATGCCAAAATGTTTTACACAAAAAACATCTGTATTCTGATACTGATAGCGTTTATCGATTTAAGAACACGACATCGGTCTTCTATGTACCCTTAAATCTTTATGNANTAATTTTTAGTGAGATGAACTGGCATCANTCCAGAGAACCCGAACGACTATGGTAAAACCACCAGAAGAGGTTNAATGCAATGTCAAACCCGTTNGACATTCCTGAAGTATGGGACTTTGTTACTGACGTAGTTGTAATCGGTTTTGGTGGCGCGGGATTTGCGGTTTCAGTGACAGCGCATGACCTTGGATCAGACGTTATTTTACTTGAGAAGGCCCCAGAGGGTGCGGCGGGTGGAAATACTCGTGTAGCTGCACAGGGGTATCTGAGCCTCGAAGGAGAGGAAGACGCAATCGATTATCTGACGGCCCTTTGCGGCCATTACAAAGTTCCAAATGAGATGATACGTGTTTGGGCTCAAGAAATGTGTAAGAATAAGGAATGGCTAACTAGCCTTGGCGGCAATCCGCANGAGCATCAGCATCCTCCCGCGGGTATTGAGTTTCCTCATTTGCGTGGTTCTCGATGTGTCCATAAATTTCATGAGGGTGACACCTACGGTTATGGAAAGACTTGGGAGCTTTTCGAGCGCCTGACTAAAGATAGGGCAAGAAAAGGCGAACGGCCGCTGCGTATTTTTTATGAAACTCCGGGCAGAGGTCTCGTTCAATCAAAAGAAACAGGNGAGATAATTGGTGTGCGCGCTGAACNGAACGGGCTCCCAATTACAATCAAAGCTCGTAAAGGNGTNGTTTTAACATGCGGGGGATTTGAGAATAATCAGGAGATGATACGCGATTATTTGCCTGGCATGCCGTATTGCTATACGACGGGATCTCCCTACAACGAAGGCGACGGTATTACAATGGGTCTTGAGGTTGGGGCGGACCTTTGGCACATGAACAATTTCGCTGGACCGGCTTTGCAACTAAAAGCGGAGGGTCATCCGACAACTTTCTCGATGCGGGCCCTGCATTTCTCAAAAGAAATGCAGGGAGGTATGATTGTGGTTGGTGCTGATGGAAAACGTTTCATTGATGAGAAATACAAAACCTGTCACGGAAAAATCCCCCGGAATGGGACTTATCAGCCGCTTCCAACTCCGTGCCCAGTTCATATGATATTTGATCATGAATTATTTTGCGCGGGGCCNCTCTATGACATGCACCCAAGGAGCGGATGGACAACNGTGATGGGGCGTTACGACTGGTCAGATGATAACGAAAAAGAACTCAAAAATGGGTGGATAAAAAGAGCGNACTGNTTTGAAGATTTAGCACATGATATCTCGCTTAANCCCCAGGTTTTGAAGTCAACAGTCCAACATTGGAATGCAATGATGCGAGATGGATGCGACAGGGACTTCGGTCGGAAGTTAATGCTGAAGCCTTTTGGAGCAGCTCCATTCTATTCCGTAGAACTCTCTCCTACTATGCTGAATACACAAGGAGGACCGCGACGCAATGAAAACGCAGAAATAGTAAGGCCCGATGGCAGCCCAATAGGACGTCTCTATAGCTCCGGGGAATTAGGCTCAATCTATAGTAATTTATATCAGGGGGCCGGAAATATTGGCGAATGCCTTGCCTTTGGGCGCATTGCAGGACGTAATGTTGCCATTCTGACCCCCTGGGAATGAATTTTTTAATCGGTAAAAGGAATAAAAATGAAACTTATTGGTCTTTATCGGTCGCCATATGTACGCCGAGTTGCAGTCAGTCTTAATATTTTAGATATAGAATATGTCAATGAGCCTGTAACTCCATTTGAGTCTCCGGAGGCAGTAAGTAGATATAATCCCTTAAATCGAATTCCGACGCTGATACTCGATGACGGAGATGTGCTTGTCGAGAGTTATGCAATACTTGATACGCTCGATGATATGAGCCCTCCCGAAAAGCGTTTAGTGCCATCAACCGGAGATACTCGTATGCATGTAATGCAATTGTCTGCAATCGCCACAGGTACAATGGACAAAGCAGTTTGGGCTGTCTATGAGGGACGTTTTCATCCGAAGGATAAATATCATAAGCCATGGGTAGAACATAATGATGCGCAAGCGGACAGTGGTTTGGCCTATCTCAATGAGGCTGTCTTGAAAGCAGATTGTATTGAAAATGGGTGGTTGGGCAGTACTGACCGCATCAGTCAAGCAGATGTAAGCGCATCTATTGCTTATAGTTTTACTGCGATGGCCCGCCCTAAGCTCGGTGTCGCAGATAAGTACCCGGCGCTTGATGCATTTGCAGGCCGTATGGAGGCCCAAAAAGCATTTTCGTCAGTATCGCCACAGTAACAGTATCGTTGAAAGATATATCAAGTAAATCTTGAGGGTATACCTAGACAGTTAAAGCATGTGCAGATCATTTTATGGTCGCTCTGCCATTATTCAAAACGATCACATCATCTCGGTCTGGAACGGTAGCGCAAAATAATACGGTTTTACCTTGGGTCCAAATTTTTGTGCGAATTGTTTCACCTGGGAAAACGGGCGCGGAGAAACGTCCTTCCATGCTTACGAAGTTTTGTGGATCATATGCGCAAGTGGTCTTTACAAGAGCATGGCATACAACCCCAAATGTCAACAAACCATGAGATATAGGTCGACTGAAGCCAGCACTCTTTGCAGTATTCGGGTCGGCATGCAATGGGTTGTAGTCGCCACTTAAGCGATAAATCAATGCTGATTGAGCCAAAGTAGGTAAATCACAAATATGATCAGGTTTATCTGANGGAATTGCCTGCGGGACTTCAATTGGTCCTGTGGGGCCCCCAAACCCACCATCAGCTCGGCAATAGGTTGAGGCGCGGATGGTACAGATTAATTCATCATCCTCAGCGTGGATTACATCTCGGATGCTCGAAATAAGTGCGCCGCGCCCTTTGCCTTTATCAATAATCGCATCAACCCTAGCCTGCCCGATAAGTGTTCCTTCCGTCGGGATTGGCTTATGGATAGTGAATGAATTGCCTGCATTAACTAATTTNAGGTAGTCAACNCCGGTGTCGGGGTTTCTTAACCAATTGCCAGGATATCCNAGTACTGACGCCATGCTAGGTAAGGCNACAAGGTCTTTTTCATAAACAAAGCGTAACTCATTTTNGTCTGTTGGATTTGCNCCNATGCCAACNCCAAGTGCATAAAGAATAAGATCCTTNGANGTAANTTTTTGGCGAGTTTCGTCAAATTGCCAGNTNATCAATTTTTTGTAGTTTATAGCCATATTAATAATCCATTTGTCGCTAGTCAGGCATTTCGCTTCAAAACAAAATCACACAGGGTCCCANGGAAAGATGTCGGCAGTTCTGTCAAGGGGTAGGAAGTTATGTCTCAAAGCTGGAATAACTCTCTCAGCTATCGCGGCTGGCGTCCAGCCTTCCGCTGTCTGCATTGTTCGNAGGGGGCGCGGCTGACTAAATAAGTGGATCTCGTTATGCCTGGTTGCGAATACCTGTCCCGTTATATCTCTGCTCATATCAGAGGCTAAGAAAACTGCCATCGGTGCATTTTTNTCAGGTGTCACTTGTTTCCGTTGCTCCGCTCTCTTTTTCTGTTCCGGTGTATTGGTAGGCACCGAACCAGTCATGCGGCTCCATGCAGAGGGAGCAATGCAGTTAGATCTGACNNTATAACGAGCCATATCGAGTGCAATACACTTGGAGAANCCAACAATGCCNAGCTTGCAGGCGCCNTAGTTCGATTGNCCAAAATTTCCGAGTAAGCCTGACGTTGAGGTCATATGAATAAACGAACCGCTTGATTGATTGCGAAAGTGTGTGGCAGCAACACGACTTACGTTGAAAGTACCTTTCAGCATGACATTCACCACACTGTCCCAATCTTCTTCTGTCATTTTGTGAAATATTACATCGCGCAAGATGCCNGCGTTNTTTANNACCACATCAATTTGACCAAAGTTATCNAGNGCAGTTTCGATTATNTTTTCTGCCCCTTTATAGGTTGCGACGGAGTCGGTGTTGGATACTGCTTCACCGCCACTACCNTTTATNTCNTCGACTACTGATTGNGCTANACTGGTATCACCACCTGTGCCATCAAGCTCAACACCAATATCATTTACCACNACCATCGCCCCGTGCGACGCTAGTAATNNTGCTATNGCTTTACCGATTCCCCGTCCGGCGCCTGTTACAACACACACCTTTCCATCACACATCTTTTGTGGGTNAATGGTGTCAGNTAACATTTGATCGGTCATGTTTATCTCCTTTGGCATNGTGCATTTTNTTTTTGAGATCCGTTTATTAAGAAAACCATCAACCTTCNCATGANAAGTCTCATGTCCANTGTTATGATAATTTTTAGCAATGTTACAATCTTTGACGCTGATTGAAACNATGCATGTATAGATGTTTCTGGATTGAGCTGCTAGTTTCGCCCCGTTTANCTTTTCTTCTTAAAGCATTTNTAGCATGGAGAGATGAGCATGCCCAACCCANNAANAACCAGTTCAAATTTTAATCCAGAGGCTTTCGAAGCGGTCAAATGGGAGCTTCGCAAAAATACGGCGTANATTACAATGTCGCGTCCGGAGGCGCGAAATGCATTAAATATCGCAATGCGAAANGAATTGATGGCATGCTTTNATGAGGTTCAGGNAAACGGGCAAATCTGGCTTGCAGTNCTATGCGGGGAAGATCCNATTTTTTGTGCTGGNGCTGATTTGAAAGANAAACTCAATCTTGCCCGT
Organism: Rhodospirillaceae bacterium; assembly: GCA_002718015.1. GTDB lineage: Bacteria > Pseudomonadota > Alphaproteobacteria > UBA8366 > UBA8366 > UBA8366. The sequence continues at coordinate 36,928 of PBCW01000010.1, read as the reverse complement.
TCTGATGGAGANAAAGAACGGTCTCGTTTGTCAAATGAGCTCTATATGACTATGCGTCGNTGCTACAAGCCGATTATTGCGGCNATNAATGGAGGCTGNATCGCGCAAGGGGCNGGACTCGCTTTGCTCTCAGATATTCGTGTAATGTCAGATCAAAGTTTCTTTTGGTGGCCGCAGGTTATGCGCGGCATTTCATCNATGTCCGGGCCTTTACTACTAACTGAGGCGGTTCCGCCTGGTTTTGCACTCAAATATTTACTTACAGCAGATAAGATATTACCNAATGATGCACTNCGCGTTGACCTCTGNACNGAGGTTGTTAAGCATCATAATTTGATGTCGGCAGTCGATCGATGGGCGAATAAAATGCTGCGAAANGCACCGCTTTCTTTGCAGGCAATTAAAGAGGTTGCGGTGCGTCGACGAGGNATGNCAATTGATGATGCCTTTCCTGTAGGAAGAAAANTTTCTGAACGAACTATGGACTCAGAAGATTCATTAGAAGGGCTTAGGGCTTTTAAAGANAAGCGNATACCTNNTTGGACCGGNAAATAGACAATANTGTTGGCCCGCNTCATANTTNTAAGAGTTCCGCAAANTTAATAACATTTGTCNCTTACAAATCTATTTATATTTGTGGATAACTGGGGTCTATTCTGGCTGCTCCCTAAAATATAATGTTAGAATAATTGTGCCACTTGCGAATAGTATCGCTAGGGCGAGCCATGCGATGCTGTACCCAAAATGATCTACAATCCAACCAAAAAATGGTAGCCCAATTCCAGCTCCTGCACTGGTAAATATTCGATTAGTGCCGACGGCAGTTGCAGTAAGTTTTTTGTCGGATGTCTCAACGCATACAGTTTGTGTAACCCCGACATAGCCGGCAGTAGCAAGCCCAACTGGGAAGGCGAGGGCCAGAATAATATAAAAATGCCAATTTGGTGATGCCAGTGCCATCCCCAATAATGATGAAGTGCCTAACGTACCAATTATCAATAAAACTGGCTTTCGTTTTGCTGCGAATAGAAGGTCGCTGATTGCACCCCAGCTCAATCTGCCAAGAGCACTTGCGGTTTGCGCAATGCTCAGGCAAGTCGCTGATATAGTTGGATCGGCACCGATGGCCTCTCGGCAAAAAGCTGCAATATTTGCAAGCATGGCATACATAGACGCTTGGAAAATCCCAATTGATGCGTTGAAGATCTGGAGATTTTTGTCACGCATTACCGTTAGCATTCCCTTTAGTGGAGGCGTTTTTGGGCCGCTAGTATTGCAGGGCAGCAGAAGGGCTAGTCCAGCAGCTAACGCTATGAGAATTGCGAATCCACAAAGAATTTCGGCGCGGTCAGAAATATCGATTAGCACTCCTGCAATCATAGCTCCTAAAATTCCGCCTAACGGCACACCAGTTTGTTTGATACCCATTGCTGAGGCTCGACGTTCTCGAGGAAATATGTCAAATACAGTTTTGCTGGTACATGGGTTGACCAGTCCATAACCCGCGCCAAGCATAAGCATTCCAAAGCATGCTGTTCCAAAGGAACTGGCTGCTCCTATAACAGCGGTCCCGGCTGCTGCTAACAGCATTGAGGAAGCAAATACGATACGTGTCCCAATATAATCTATGAGCAGTCCACCTGGGATTGCAATAAACCCCTGCACGATCATATAAATACCGATTAACCAACCATACTCCTCTGCATTGATGCCTAACTCGTTTTTGAGGTTTGTTGCGATTGCTGCGAGGGCCATTATCGTACAGTTTCCAAAAAGATGCCCCCCAGTGAGGGCAGCAAGTCGCATTTTTAGATTGAAACTAGTTCGCATTAAAACTCCCTACCCAGGCTAATTATGTTCGAGCACGATAGCGAGCCTCAACGTCTTCGATTTCAGAAAGACCGAGTGTTGAATTATATTCTTGAAAGGTCGCCAGAATATCTTTTGTCGCTTCAAGTCCGTTCGTGGCTAATATACTTTTCAGCGACTTCCGAACATTAAATATTACAGACATCGCAATCGCCGTTGGCAAAATCCCAAGTTTTACACCATAGATATCCAGCCCATTTGCTGACAGGGGTGTGTTTCCCGTGGTGTCAATAATGCAGGCCATTGGCATATTGAGATCAGAAGCTTTTTCCAGCTGTTCATGCTTGCATGGAGGTCCAAACATAAGCATGTCTGCCCCAGCATCACGGTATTTTTCTAAACGCTCACAAGCGGCCTCAAANCCATCTACAGCAATAGCATCCGTCCGCGCAATAANGAGTAAAGATTGACTCNGTCGGGAATCGAGGGCNGATTTTATTTTNCCTACCATNTCATCAGTAGAAACAAGCTCTTTGCCCGCGAAATGGCCACATTTCTTTGGNTATGTTTGGTCTTCAATATGTAAAGCAGTTGCTCCAGCATTTTCAAATGCTCGAACGGCTCTGCGCACGTTCAATGCATTTCCATAACCTGTATCTGCATCGACAATTAGTGGTAGCCCTGCAGCATCGCTTATTCGCGCGGCATGGTCTGCCATCTCTGTCAGTGTTATAAGTCCGACATCCGGAACNCCGAGATGTGAAGCGGTCGTNGCATTTCCACCCATGTAGGCAATATCGAAACCAGACTCTGCAATTAATCGGGCGGTAAGAGCGTCGGTTGCGCTGGGTGCTAAATGAGTTCCAGGGCGTGATAGNAGGGCTTGTAAGTTTTTTGGCTCGGACATAACACAGCACTCCATNTTTGGGGATTCGACGTTTGGGATAGACTTTAGCNTATGATTAGGATGGGATATATCACTTTGGTTTGTTGTCNTGTAATCAAAATAAAAATAATCAAAGTGTGGNTATGGGGNGNNTATTAACTNNCGAAAANATCGTAGATGTTTGCTGAGGCAACATTNANGTGGCAAGAACTTAAANTGANNTGCNANTCCGTAATTTTTTCCTGATTNCGTACGTCNGTTCAATCNTAACTANAACATCAGTTTCGTANATGCAGATANGCGCTTGAGAACCGGGTTTNTAGNTTTGTGCAAGTAANCGTNACNTTTGACCAAGAGTGATCAACTTTTGAGCANTTCTCATGAAACATCCATTTAAAATATTNCTGGACTAAAATATAAAATGTTGTTCCTATTGCANTTTTTGCAATATTCCAGTTGGCATAATGTGTGCGGGGNTTACTGTAGTNGNCCAGGTAAGGGTAATTTAGTGGTTAAGGCAAACTNAGACAATTTTGTAGATGCCTTTCGAAGGGAGATTGATGCCACTGCTGCAGCATGTGTCAGTTGCGGTAAGTGTTATGAAATCTGTCCCATAACCGAAAGNGCAGGTGTTGGTGGATTAGANTCGACACTTGTGACGAACGGNATCCGGGATATCCTGTCAGGTGGGGATATNAATGAAAATTCGCGCNAATGGGCAGATGCTTGCATCCTCAGTGGAGATTGTATCGATAGNTGCGATTACGGCATTAATCCGAGGTTAATGCTGACGATGGCGCGAGCNGTATCAAAAGAGCNAACTNATNACGAAAAGGAGCGAAAATTAGGGGGTCAAAAGGCATTCAAGGCTTTGGGTGCCGGTGTAAAGGTTCTATCGCGAATGCAGTTAACAGCAGCTGATCNGGAACGGCTTGGTCAGNGTGNCAAAATGGCAGTTCCTGATGANAAAAGTGTGGACTATNTATTNTACACNGGATGTAATGTTTTGAAGACGCCACACATAGCTTTGCTGTGCTTAGACATCATGGATGCTTTANAATTAAANTACTCGGTTTTGGGTGGTCCATCTCATTGTTGNGGTATTTTGCAANTTCGTGCCGGAGACGTTNAGACATCAACTAAAGTAGCCTCAAATACCATAGAAAAATTNATCCAAACGGGCGCAACCGANGTCTTATCGTGGTGTCCGACATGNCAAGTGCAATATTCGGAGTTCGGCTTGCCTACTTACGAAAATGCCACNGGGATTAAGCCGTTTGAAATGAGGCCATTTGTTTTGTTTTTAGAATCACAGCTAGACGCCTTGCGTCCCTTGCTTAAGCAGCCTGTNAAGAAAAAAATTGCNCTTCATCTNCATCCTGGCATTGCAGGNCTNCCGGATGCTGCAAGGAGATTATGTGATGCAGTTCCTGGTGTTGAGGTCATAGATCTAAATCTTCCTGAAATGGGCTTAATGAGTAATTCTCTCTCGACNGTGCCATCTCTNAAAAAGGATTTGCAAGCCCAAGAGTTAGCCGCCGCTGANGCNGCTGGCGTGGATGCTCTTGCTGCTGTTTATCACGCGGATCATCGAGAGTTATGCGCNCACGANCGCGATTACCCGTTTAGCGTAATCAACTTCTTGGAAATTATTGCAGAATCAATGGGCATTTTTCGCGACGATACCTTNAAAACCATGAAGATAAAACANGANGCAGACAAAATTCTANAGGATTGTGCNNATATGTTAGAGGCNAATGCGATATCAAAAGACCANGCGCGNCCAATCATTGAGACGGCACTTTTGGGNGAGCANCCGGTACCGNTGCGTGGTTAATATAATTTCCTTTNGTNACAAANANTTTTCCTACCCAAGTTTATTNANGTNAAAAANTAAACANAAGAAAATATGCNTAAATTTTCATCANTTNTTTCTTGTCGAGCANAAAATNTGAGCGCTCNATTNTCCANNANGTGTAAATTATAAAATAAAAACAATAGNTTAANGNCCGGCATNGATAGTGCAGTGNNANNCGCGNNNTNCACGNGAATTATTTTGGCAGTNAACNTAANACTTTNAATTGTATNGAAACATANAGAGGAAGAAGATGAGACTGATAGTAAAAGCTTGCCTTGTATCGCTTGTTATTTTTTCTGCCNCATTTACCAGCGGCTCTGTTAATGCATTTCCTGAAAAATCGGTNAGGTTGACCGTTGGGTTTGGTCCGGGTGGGCCATCTGGAATTGCAGCGCGGTTTATGCAGAAAAGGTTCACTGCGGTCACTGGTCAGGAGTTAATCATCATTAATAAGCCTGGTGCTGGAGGTGCGAAAGCATGGTCGCAGATCAAAAAAGATAAGAAGGATGGATATGAACTAACATTGCTTAACTTCCCGCACACCGTTCTACAGCCTATTGCTCGGGGTAAAAATGCGGGTTACTCATATGAAGATATTCAGCCTGTTCTCTACTACACTTCCGTCCCGCAAGTGTTAGCGGTACGAAAAGATAGCCCAATCAAAACATTCAAGGATTTGGTGACTGCTATAAAGGCTAAGCCTGGTTCAGTGACAATCGGTGGAACAGGAATTGGTGGCTCCAATCACTCTGCATTTTATAAATTCAACAAGGTTGGAGGGTTCAAGGCAGCCTATGTGCCGTTCAAAGATACTTCGTCTACGATCGCTGGATTAAAGAGCGGCTCTACCGATGCTGCATGGACATTTACTACCCAGGGTGTGAAAGACGGTGAGTCTATTAGAATGTTGGCTATTGCCTCAGAAAAAAGAATGGCGTTATTCCCTGAACTGCCAACGTTGACAGAGCTTGGGTACCCGGTAGTTGATGTGGCATATTGGTCTATCGGAGTGCCTCCTGGAACTCCGTCTGACATTCGGCAGAAGGTTTCCGATGCCTTCCAAAAAGTAGTGAATGACGCCTCGGTTAAGGCCGATATGAGTAAAGGTGGATATCAACCCATACTGATTCCATACCCCAAAAGTAACGANTTCAAAGCTCGGTTGGGTAANGATTATGGCGCNGTAGGTAAAGCGCTCTCNAAGAAGAAAAAGTAAGGATATTGTGGGGTAGTTTTGCGCTTTGAGCGTCAGTCTACCCCAACNGATATAGAATGGAATTTCTACAGCATATCTCGGCCTCTTTTTCTCCATACACTTTAGCAGTAGGCACTGGCGGCCTTTTTTTAGGTATTCTGTTGGGAGCACTGCCAGGGTTAAGTTCAACATTTTCTTGTGCCGTGATGCTTCCCATTTCATTCTCNATGGATCCTGTGCCNGGGCTAATTTTTCTNGGCACCGTCTACATGGGGTCNACNTACGGGGGCTCATTCTCNGCAATTNTAATTAAAACTCCGGGNACGCCNCAATCNATCACCACTACATTTGATGGGTTTCCTATGGCGAGACGAGGTGAGGGAGGGTTGGCCCTATCGATAGCGTGCATGGCATCGGTGATTGGAGGATTGACGGGTATATTTGTTTTTTTATGGTTAGCTCCTCCACTTGCTGAGTTTGCATTAATGTTCGGCCCAGCAGAGTATTTCTGGCTTGCACTGTTTGGCCTCACCATTATCGCCTCTCTAAGTGAAGGTAACCTGATTAAAGGCCTAATTAGTGGTTTTTTTGGCTTGGCATTGTCCCAAATTGGTGTATCGGTGGTTAGCGGTGACATGCGGTTCACATACGAAAATCCCGCTTTAATTGGTGGGATCCCTATTATTCCTGCTACGATTGGGCTGCTATGTCTCCCGGTAGCGATAGATTTAATAGCTGATCCAGATCACCACCTTAGTACACCGCTCACTGAGCGGAGTAATAATTTTTTAAGAGCAGCTAAGGCGATCTGGGACCGAAAGCGAAATGCTATTCAGAGTTCACTCATCGGTACATTAGTCGGAATCATCCCAGCAGCCGGGGGAGCAATAGCCAGTCTAGTTGCGTATGCTGAGGCAAGCCGGACCGCTAAAAAAAGCGACAGGTTTGGGGATGGTGATCCTGGGGGAATAATAGCTTCGGAATCGGCTAATAATGCTACGGTTGGAAGCGGTCTAATACCAACTTTCGTACTTGGAATTCCCGGAACCCCTCCCGATGCCGTTATTTTGGGAGCGATGATGGTTCATGGAGTGCAGATCGGACCAAAACTCTTCACTGAGCATAATGACATTGTATTGACGTTTCTATCGGGTATGACCATAGCAACCGTGCTTATGCTGCCAGTCGGTTTATTTTTGGGGCGTTTTATCTACTCAGCGGTTATCAAGATGCCAAAATCATACTTGGTGCCAATGGTAGCCCTTATGCTGGTTATTGGATCCTTCGCCATCCAAAATAACTATCACGATATAGTGATTATGCTAGTCTTAGGAATTGTTGCTTGGGTCATCAGTCGTTTTGGATTTCCAGCACCACCCATCGTGCTAGGGCTCTTGTTGGGACCTATAGCGGAACAGGGTTTTGCTCAAGCTCTAATGATTGGTCGTGCCAAAGACTCAGTGTTGGAAATCTTTTTTGCAAGGCCAATATCAGTTGCTTTAATTGGCTGCATTTTAGCTGCCATCATATTACCGCCGCTTTTGCGGCGCTCCTCTTTGAACAGGTTAAGGATGAAAGAAAATGTTTCAACTTAAAATGAATATCGATGGCAATAGGGCAAAGAACATATTGGGTAGTCTAACATTCGGTNTGCTCGGCAGTNTTATGTTNTATGCATCGCAGGATTTTGAAAGTGCTGGACGGGTTACTCCTGCATTTATCGGTTGTGGATTAATGGTTTTATCAGTTCTTTTGGTCCTTGTAGAATTTTGTAAACCTGAGTTATTACCCCCTCCAACTGCCATCACAGGTTCTTTGGTTCGTCGTAGTTTGTTCATAGCGTTAATGGCTATTTGGGTTGTGGCTCTTCCATATTTTGGTTTTTTGGTGGCAGGGTGTCTCGCGTTCGCTATAATTTCAGCGGCGGTTCCCAAAAATTCCAACAAGACATCCGCTTCCGTTGCTTTAAACACTGTTGCCGGCGTCTTAACCACTATCGGGTTCTGGGTCGTGCTTACGGCTTTTNTAAAGGTCCCGCTGCCTGAGGCAACTTTTTTCTGAGTAATTTTGGAANTTTCAATAAGCTAGGCTAGANAACGATGCTAGAACTTCAACACATAGTTTCCTCTCAAGGCCCAAANCGTGTTGGTCCCTTTAGTCATGCNGTCCGAGCAGGCGATTTTTTATTTGTAACNGGACANATGCCTACACTNCCAGAGGACCCAAATACNTTGGTTGCTGGTGGTATAGAAGAGCAAACAAAAAGAGTNATGGATAACCTCAAACTTGTTCTTAGCAGCCAAAGCCTAGGTTTCGATAGGATAGCTTTTGCACGAGTTTACTTAGTAAACTTCCAAGACTTTGACCGCATGAACAAAGTATACCAGAGTTTTTTTCCTAAAGACCGACTGCCCTCCCGCACTTGCATTGGCGTTACAGGACTGGCAGTGGGTGCTTTGGTTGAGATTGATCTTGTCGTGGCTTGTTGAACACAATAACAATCTTGTTACTATAAGCTGATATTGTAAGCATCCTTGATAGGAACGGCATGATTGAAACAATGAGGTCTTCTCGTGGTGCAGTAAGTGCGCCACATCATTTGGCTGCTCAGGCGGGGCTNNGGGTGCTCCGNGAGGGTGGAAATGCAATAGAGGCTATGGTTGCGACNGCAGCTGCCATAGCTGTTGTGTATCCTCACATGAACGCCTTAGGCGGAGACAATTTTTGGCTGATTAATAAATCGGGCAGAATGTTTGGAATAGATGCTTGTGGGAGGGCCGCCAAAANAATCACTAGAGAATTNTATTTGAGCCGCGGTTTCAGTTCTATTCCATCTCGAGGNGCACTCTCTGCTTTGACAGTGGCNGGAGCTCCAAGTGGCTGGGAATTAGCTTTACAGATAAGCGCGAAGATTGGTGGCTCGCTGCCATTGGACCGTCTTTTGGAAGACGCTATACACTATGCTGGTGTGGGTGTTCCTGTCACACGATCNCTTCAAAAAAATGTCGTGAATAAGTCAAATGAATTANCTGATGTNCCTGGGTTCTCTGAAACGTTTTTACCCGACGGAAAACCACCAATTGTCGGTGAGCGCTTTGTTTTGCCAGCATTGGCAGAAACTTTGATGCAAATCGGTGATCGAGGAATATCAGATTTTTACGAGGGAGAACTAAGCAGAAAGATTATCTCCGACCTGGCTAAGGTTGGCAGCCCATTAAGTTTGGAGGATATGGAAAAGCATAAGGCGCAGACCACTGAACCGCTACAGGTAGCAACCAGCTCTGGCACACTCTACAATATGCCGCCGCCAACTCAGGGTATTGCCTCACTGATAATTCTCTCATTATTCGATATACTTAAAANGCCTGAGGCGGAAACTGCAGACTACATTCATGCTATNATAGAGGCTACAAAAGCTGCTTTTNATATTCGGGATAAGTATGTGGCCGATCCAGACTACATGAATGTCTTGGTCAGTAAGTTCCTTAGTCACGAATCATTAACACAGTTGGCATCCGGTATTGATTTCAGTCATGCAAAACCTTGGAACACTCAAGTCGATAGTGGTGATACGGTTTGGATGGGCGCTGCAGACTCAGATGGTTGCGTTGTAAGCTGCATACAAAGCGTTTATTGGGAGTTTGGAAGCGGTCTTGTTCTTCCTGAGACAGGAATTGTGTGGCAGAACCGCGGTATAGGGTTCTCGCTTAACCAAGACCATCATAACAGGCTTGAACCAATGCGCCAACCGTTCCACACAATTCAGCCCGCGCTTGCTAATCTGCACGACGGCAGGGTCATGGCTTATGGCACTATGGGGGGTGAAGGACAACCACAGACGCAAGCTGCTATATTCAGTCGTTACGTAACCTATAAGCAGGATTTACAAGCAGCGATAAATGCACCGCGATGGTTGCTAGGTAGAACATGGGGTGATGATACCAGTGAATTACGGCTTGAAAGTCGCTTTACAGCTGACGTGGCCAACGACTTGGCCCAACGTGGTCATGAACTAGAATTGGTTGGTGATTTTGATGACATTATGGGACACGCAGGTGCCGTGGTGTTACGACCTGACGGGATTTTCGAGGCGGCAAGTGATCCTCGAAGCGACGGGGCCGCTTTAGGATTTTGATGCTCCGATCTCCTCCCGAATGGCTACTAAATATAATTTGAAATAATGTGTTCAGACAGCCGTGCAAAAAATTACCTGGCGGATGACAATCCATCTTAGATTACAACACAACAACGACTGAAGACAAAGGGGCGTGAGCCATTGAAGCTGTTGAATATTGTCTACCCCATTCTTGCCGCTGGACCATCAGTATTGCATTACCTGTGCTAAGGTGGCGAGACGAACAAGACTCGTCATTTAGGAAAGTCTTTTTCACGTATAGAGGCAGCTGCGGAGGAACACTTAGATCGCGCACTTTCTTACGGTTGTGAGCTGGCCGAAATCGTTTGTTGGCGAAGAATACTGATGGTTGAACGACTATGCTATACTATTTGAAGAAGGTTCGTTTGTGTTGCCGGATTGATTTAGAATAGCCGTAGTGTGCAATATAAAATGAGTAAAAAATAGTAAATTTGCACTTTTATAAATAATACTTAGATTACTGCGGTAAAATTTAAAGTAATTTTACTTTCATCTAATGTATGCAGTAAGTCTCTATGTCTAAAGTTACTATTAAAAATGATTAGTTGACCCTCCTTAGTATCATAAGCACTGTTTTCCATATTGTATTCATTATCTTTTAGTACTGGAACAGAAATCATTTTTTCGGCAGCAGGTGAGTCAAAAATAATTTTTGCGGAACCTTTTGGGGCTTTTAGAATATAGATCCCAGAAAAAAGACTATTAGGATTCACATGAACATCAGTAGAGCAGTTTTTTTCGAATATATTTNTCCACATGTTCTTAATAAATACATTATCATTTGGTAAGTATACTCCAATATACTTCGCGAATTCTATCAATTCACATGCAATTATTTGGCTCAAATCCGAAAATTCTGGTTGCATGTGCAACTCGTTATTATTCTCTATTGTNGTATATAATGAGCACGCCCAATCATTCGGGCGACTGTTTGGCGTACTNCTGCGAATTAAATCAACGGCCGGCAGTACATTTTTTTTTATGTTATTATGATCGGGAATATTCGAGATCTGCACAGGACAGGGAAATAGCTCTAAGTATCTGGTGTGGGGTGTTAAGTCTATCATTGTGGGCTCACATGGTTGCGTTAAAAGACACACTTATGCGTTCACCCTCTGAGGCATTTACTTGAACCGAGTGCCGTAAGCTACTGTCAAAAATTATCAANTCACCGGGTTGAGGTGAATATGATGCAACTACNTTGTTATAGGGGGTATCTCTCTCAAGAGGCGGCCTGATCATGGTATCAGCCTGGTAAGAGTGGAAAAGGATCTTAGAACAGTTTGGCGGTGCNTTTACATAATAAACGCCAGTCATAATGTGATTGGCATGATTGTGAATNTCCTGACTCATACCGTGTTGATATATGTTTACCCAACATTGAGTAATTCGCAGATTATTTTCAGCTAATGGATAAGCCATNGTNTCNCCAAATTTTTTAAGGCCNTCCATNAGAAAATCAGCAAATTCCCGAAANGCNGGACGTTCATGAAGATTACAATTATTTGATATTGTTGTGTAGACATCACAAGCCCANGAGGTGGGTTTGCCATTTGGTGTCTCTGTCCGGATTTNATCCAGCTCTTGTATCATAGCGTCACAAAGTCNTTTTGAATTAGGTGCGCGGGTCAATTGGATGGGAACCTTAAACAAATCCTCCACNANGCGCTCGATTTTAGCAGGAGACGCTGGTTTACTNTNATTAGGAGTAAGCGGCATGCNTNGCCTTTCATAANTTACNNATNATTNANTGTAATATTTCTACGCAANACAGGCCAGTGAGNAAAATGTNGCTATTANTGGGANGAAATTNTCAATNTCNAAGGGATCAATATTAAAATTACAGAGCGCATGTGAAGCCTATTGANATTCTCTCNTCATCGACATTGTGAAGCAGAACACGATGTTTNAGGTGGCTATTAAAAATTATTAAATCACCTTCACTCATTTTAAANCCAGCCTGNCGNATNTTGTATTGATTACTTNNCTTTATCGGNGGGGTTATCATTTGTTCAGATNAAGGAGAGTCAAATGCNAGNAAACCGGNATTNTNTGGGACNTTTANGAAGTAAACNCCAGTAAATAATGAGTTNGGATGGCAGTGTTGATCCATAGAGTCTTTATTTTTTAATTTATTNATCCACATATTATTTATNAANANTCNACCNTTATTNTTNTNTATACAAAATTTACTTGCAAAAATTTCAATCTCCTCAGTAATAAAATCAACTAATTCGCGAAAGCTCGGTTCGTCCATTAGTTGGTTTCTATTGCGCGCAGTTGTGTAAAGGTTGCCTGCCCAATGGCGAGGCTTACTGTTTGGTGTTGTCCGACAAATCTCATTGATTGCTACCAACAATGTAGAGTTTAATTTTTTAAAATTGGACGGCTTAGAGATTTGCATGGTTTGCGGAAAATATTCGAATATTGTCGATGGTAATTCGTACATTTTTCTGTCAGAACCGCGCATTAAACGAAAGGCTAATGCGCTCTCCTTCTATGTCGTTCGTCGGAACTGAGTGACGCAGCGAACTATCAAAGAAAATGAGGTCACCAGGCTTTGGGTGCAGGGATGCTATAGGGTTGTTGAGTGCGTTTTCCTCGTAAACAGCAGGACGTATCATTACATCAGCAAAGTGCGAATGAAATAAAATCTCTGAACAATTAGCCGGCGCCTGTAGGTAATAAACACCGGTCATGATATTATTTGGATGATGGTGTATCTCTTGGCTCATTCCAAAATTGTAGATATTCACCCAGCATTGTGTGATTTCAAGACTTTCGATGGTAAAATCATATCCCATCGCGTGACCAAATTGCATAAACCCCTGGCGCATCAATAGATCGAAATCATGAAATCCAGGGCGCTCATGAAGCCTGTTATTGTTAGTCAGCGTTGTGTAAACATCACATGCCCAACTATCCGGCTTCCCATTAGGTGTGGTCATGCTGACTTGCTCAATCTCGGCGACAAGCCTCTCATTGAGTGAGGCCGCATTTGGAACTTTGATGAGCATAACTGGAACAGGAAATAGCTTTTGGTAATCACGGACTGGAACTTTAGACACAGCGAACTTACTTCCTTCTATCTGACTACAAATGATAGTCGCATTGGATCATGATGGTAGTATAAGAAATTACGGGTGAGGAGGCGATTGATGATTTATATGTATGGTCTGAAAAATTGTGACTCTTGTCGGAAAGCCATAAAATGGTTGTCCACTGAGAGTATACCCCTGATGTTTCACGATTTTAGCACTCAGGGACTTGATCCTAAAAAACTGGATGGATGGTTGATTAAAACAGATTGGAATGTATTGCTTAATCGGCGGAGCATGACTTGGCGTAAGATCCAAGACCTAAAAAAACAGGACCTCAATAAAGCGCGTGCAAGAGATTTGATGCTTGCGCACTTTAACTTAATTAAAAGGCCAGTCTTTGAGATACAAAAGAAAGTTCTGATTGGAGCCACATTGGATATCTTTAATATGATAGAGAAACTAAACAGAAGATAATTTCCGTAACTCGGGGTCATAGGAGTAAAATAAATGGAATGCAGAATGGACGGACGCAATGCCCTCATTACTGGGTCAAGTCGTGGTCTTGGTCGTGCGATGGCACTAAATTTTGCGGCATCGGGTGCAAATGTTGTAATCTGTGGTCGGCGTGAAAATTTGCTTACTGAAACTCTAAAAGAAGTTGAGGCTGTTTCCGACACAAAAGCGTTTGCATTTGAAGGAGATGTAAGTACCGCTGCTGGTGTAGCTGATCTGTTAGATAATGCCGAAAAAGCTCTTGGTCATATTGATATTTTGATCAACAATGCGGGTGCCTCTTTGCGGAAGCCTTTTTGTGAGATTAGTGATGAGGAATGGGTAAAAGACTTTGAGGTTAAGGTTTATGCCGCTATTCGAACTTGTAGGCATGTTCTTCCAGGTATGATGGAACGTAAGTGGGGCCGAATAATAAATGTTCTAAATATTGGGGCGAAAGCGCCGCCGGGCGGAGGAGCCCCAACAGCTGTCTCTCGCGCCACCGGAATGGCTCTCACTAAGGTATTGTCCAAGGAGGGGGCTCCTCACAATGTTTTGGTAAATGCTATGCTTGTCGGACGGATTGAGAGTGATCAGTGGCTTAACCGTTGGAAAGCAACCGACCAAAAGCAGAGCTATGATGACTATCTGGAAGGTATGGCAAAAGATCTGAAGTTACCAATTGGGCGCCTCGGGCGTGCCGAAGAATTCGCGAACATGGCTTGTTTTCTTTGCTCAGATGCGGGGTCGTACATAAATGGGGTGGCAATTAATGTTGATGGCGGCACAAGTCCTGCCGTCTGAGATGTAAGGTCATTATTTTTTATAAATAACGCCAAGCAGAAACTGCAAGCTGAGCTGTACATACTCAGTTTGCACTTCAATATTTTTAACAAAGGGCGCTATCACGCAGCCTTTAAAAGTGCTTGTCGTAAACAGTAATGCAACATCCCACCATTGTTAAAATATTCTAACTCCACTTCTGTATCTAGGCGGCAGCGAAGCTGGATGTTTAACTGCTCACCGTTTTCCCGTGTAATTTTACATTCGATATCTTGACGGGGAGTTAACCCTTCGGACAAACCGGCAATGTCAAATTTCTCTGAACCATTCAACTCAAGCGTTTTACGGGTTTCACCATCCTTAAATTGAAGAGGAAGAACACCCATCCCAATTAAATTTGAACGATGAATGCGTTCCAAATTCTCTGCTATAACGGCTCTTATGCCCAATAGTTTTGTTCCTTTAGCCGCCCAATCACGAGAAGATCCGGTGCCGTAGGCTTGAGCTCCGACAACGACAAGCGGAACGCCATCAGATTTATATTTCATTGCAGCATCGAAGACACTCATCTCTTCGCCATTTGGCCAATGACGGGTAAATCCACCTTCTTTTCCATCAACCATCTCGTTTTTAAATCGTATGTTCCCAAATGTTCCACGCATCATAACTTCGTGATTTGTGCGACGCGCACCATACGTATTGAAATCCTCTCGCTCCACGCCTTTTGATAAGAGATATTGTCCGGCTGAGTGCTCTTCTGGTATGACGCTAATTGGTGAAATATGATCTGTGGTGGTCATGTCACCCGCCATTATGAGGCAGCGGGCTCCTTTAATATCCTCTAACTTTGGCAGCTCCATCTGCATCCCTTCGAATAAAGGGGGTCGTTTGATGTATTCACTATTTTCCGGCCACCTGAATTCTATCCCCTCATCAGTTTCCATGGCCTGCCACTCTGGCGTTCCTTCGTAAATAGACTCGTAACGCTTTCGGAACATCTCTGGCGTAATTACGTCCTCCATAATACTCTCAACTTCTTTTGAAGCAGGCCAAATATCATGAAGAAAAACATCGTTACCTTCTGCGTCTTGGCCCAGAGGATCAGTGATTAAATTTCTTTGAAGAGAACCTGCAAGAGCATAAGCAACAACCAATGGAGGGGATGCTAAATAGTTAGCGCGGCATTGGGGATGGACACGTCCTTCAAAATTTCGATTTCCGGATAGGACAGCTCCCACGATAAGGTCATGTTCATCAATGGTATCTGCAATTGATGTCTCAAGCGGGCCAGAATTACCCATGCAAGTCACACAACCAAAACCGACTATATTAAAACCAAGAGCATCGAGGTCCTTCTGGACGCCAGCTGCTTCAAAATAATCTGCTACAACACGTGAACCAGGAGATATTGATGCTTTTACCCATGGTTTGGGTCTGAGTCCTATCAGTCTTGCATTGCGTGCCAGTAAGCCTGCAGCCAGCATAACCGCTGGATTTGACGTGTTTGTACAGCTCGTAATTGCGGCAATCATAACCTTGCCATGGCTGAGTTTGAAATCCTTTCCGGGAACATTCACAGCTTTAATTTCTGCCGTTCCGCACATATCCTCTAATGTGGTTGCGAAGTTTTTTGGAATTTGGCTGAGAAGAGTTTTTTGGTTTGGTCGGGAGGGACCTGCCATGCAGGGTTCAATATCGCTTAAGTCTATTTCGACAATGTCCGTGTAAGTTGGTTCTTTTTTGGTTGGATCTCTCCACAGACCTTGTAGCTTCGCATAAGTCTCTACCAGATTGATTTGTTCCTCTGACCTTCCGGATACCCGCAAATAATCTAATGTTTTAGTATCAATTGGAGAAAATCCCATAGTCGCACCATACTCGGGAGACATATTTCCCAAGGTTGCACGGTTTGTGGCGCTCATTTCATCAAGGCCCGGCCCACAATACTCAACAAAATTTTGCACCACACCGTGATCGCGAAGCATTTGCGTTGCCGTTAATGCGACATCAGTAGGGGTTGATGCGGGGCCTAATTCGCCAATTAATTTACAACCAACCACATCCGGTATTAACATTGATATCGGCTGCCCAAGCATGGCGGTGCCACCTTCGAGACCACCTACGCCCCAGCCAAACACTGATATCCCGTTGACCATAGTGGTATGGCTGTCCATGCCCAAAAGGCTGTCAGGTATAGCACAGAGCTCGCCATTTATTTCGCGCCCAGTTACGACGTTGGCAATGTATTCTATGTTGACCTGGTGCAGGATGCCTGCACCTGGCGGAACAATTCTTACATTTTCAAACGCTTGTGCAGCCCATTTCAGAAAGGAATAGCGTTCACCATTTCGCTCATATTCTAGGGCTACATTCCGTTGTAGAGCATCTTCGGTACCATGAAAGTCTGCTATCACTGAGTGATCGATGACAACATCGACCGGTATGAGTGGATTTATTGACTTAGGGTCACCGCCTAATTCAGATACTGCATCGCGCATTGCTGTTAANTCGACCAGCAGTCCCATATTGACGTCAGGCATGAGTATTCGAGCGGGGTAGAAATTGATCTCCCGNTTGTTTCNNGTGTTTNTTGGGGNNCCAATATTTTTTTNGGTCTCGGNAACCCATTTGCCAAGTGATGTGATATCATCCGCAGTNACTGANATNCCATCTTCATTTCGAAGCATNTTTTCTGCTAGGACTTTGAGTGAGTAGGGAAGNTTAGATAGNTTCCCNGCTCCATTCTCTTCNGCAGCTTTTATACTGAAGTAATTGTANTCCTTACCATCTANAATGAATGCTCTTTTNCAATCAAAACTATTGATGCTTGCCATGATTAGATTTTCCTAGTCTGAATATTTATCGTCCAATTGCATATAATGTGGTGTGTTAACCGCCTCCTCACGATCTTGAAATGACGCCATCATATCCATGTATTTTTCCGTATGACCAACTCGGAGGATCTCTTCGGCCATAAGCTTCATTGTATGCATTGCTGCTCGTTGCAAATCTCCGGGTGCTATCATGAGATTAAAACCAAGTTCTTCGAGAGCTTTTTTTTCTAGAACAGGCGATTTTCCAGACCAAAACATGTTGTAGAGCAAAGGAACGTCTTTGAATTCCCCTGAAATCTTTTTTAATTCATCCAATGACGTTGGTGCTTCCACGAATGCAACGTCTGCGCCTGCCTCCATGTACTTATGCATTCGCTCAATTGCGCTATTTACCCCTTCGATAGCAAGGGAGTCTGTNCGCGCGATAACAACAAAGTCAGGATCCAGTTGGTTATCTTTGATTGCCCTAATTTTCGTTACTAATTCTTCAACCGGTACTACGGTTTTGTTATCTAGATGCCCGCAGCGTTTTGGAAATGTCTGGTCCTCTATATGAAAGCCGGCAATTCCCGTCCGCTCAAAGCGCTTAAGTTCGTGCAAGGCATTTAATACATTTCCATATCCAGTGTCGAAATCACCGATTACTGGTATCTCCACTGCATCGACCATTTGAGTAAGCCTATCCTCAATTTGGAAAGGGTTTAACATCCCCATGTCCGGTATGCCGGTTGATCGTGCAATGCCACCACCGGTTGCATACACAATTTCTGCACCGGCAGCCTGAACTATTCTCGCTGACATTCCGTCATATGCACCTGGAACTAAATAAGTTTCACCTGTCGCAAGTAATTTACGGAGCTTGGTTGTGGCACGCATGGATCAATCCTCCTCGGCAAATGACGTTCTAGTACGGAAAAACCGGGTGCACATAAACGCCGCCCGATACCGCTAAGTTATCGCATGAGCAATTAATTGGAGCAATGGCATATGGGTTCTGGTTAGAGGATTAATTGTGCATTAGCCCGGTTTTGAAAGAATATTACTCTGCTGAATATTTTTTTTCCAAATTACGCATCATTGTCAAACCTCCAATTTCCCAAGCCTCATCTAAAGGCATAAGCGAGGACTTTACCGATTTACTATCGCCAGTCTCAAAAATTTTTTGAAGGGTTACTTTGGTTGCTTGTGCCGCTGCAAGCAGTGGTTGTGCATAGAAACAGTCAAGCTTGAAGCCCATCTCATGTACTTCTTTTGCGGTAAGTATTGGTACCATAGGACTAGGGCTATGGTTGTAAAGTAACGGTATCCGCTTTTTAAAATGGTTTGCAATTGCGCGTGTGTGGTCAAGATTATCAGCTACTTCACAGAAAAGCATGTCAGCACCAGCATCTATATAGGCATCCCCACGTTTTAACACTGCTTCAAGTCCTTCAACCAGATAAGCGTCGCAGCGAGCGATGAGGACGAAATTTTTATCCTTAACAGCATCTTTTGCTGCTCGGATTTTTTGAACCATTTCAGTTTTTGGTATAACTGATTTGCCTGTCATATGCCCGCACCTTTTGGGCCATGTTTGATCTTCAATATGAATACCAGCTACTCCGGCTGATTCGAAGGCCCTTACAGTTCGCTGAGTATTAAGGGCATTTCCATAACCATTGTCAGCATCGACAATGACAGGAATGTTTACCGCTTGTGCTATATAACGTGCGTTAGTGACCATTTCGTCCATAGATAGCAGGCCAATATCTGGATAGCCCCTGCACACGGCGGTTCCTGCTCCAGTAACAACACAAAGTTCGAAGCCGACCTGCTCAACTAATTGCGCTGTCATTGCGTCATGAGCACCGCCAGCCAGGATGAGACCATCCCGTTTGAGCAAATTGCGCAGCTTTTCTGTCACCGTCATCTGATTAAGCAGGCAATGGGGTTTTGTCGTTTCCGTCTGGAATTTCAACATCAAAATTATTTAAGACGGAACCTATCAATCCATAAAAACCACAAAGGCAATTAAGTTCTATCACCCCATCTGGTCCAAACTCCCTTAGGGCTTCTGAAAATATATTGTCCGGTGTTCTGAGGTCATTAGCAAGCATGCCAGTCACGAATTCATAAACAATCTTTTCTTGCTCGTTCTCAAAAGCTGGCTCTTCGCGTTCTGCAATGGCGTTACAAATGTGTGGAGAAATTCCTTCTTTCTCTCCTATGCGACGATGGGCATGCCATTCGTACTGAGCTGTCCAGTGTCGTGCCGTGATTATTATAGCAAGTTCCCGCAAATTGCCTGGCAAAACACCCTCAAAACGCAGTTGTGCTCCTACTTTTTGAATTAAGTTACCTACCGCTGGATGATGTAGAAGGGGTACAAAAGGCCCCCGTAATTCGCCGCGAGGGCTGGCAACTATCTGATCACAAAAGGCTTGCTGATCTGGATTAAGGTTTTCAATGTCGACCTCAGGGAGACGGCTCATATTATGTTCCTTAAATATTAAATTTTATAAGTCATACGCTTTTTGAGCTTAAGCAACAATGATGTGCAGTTTAACCTACTTTAATTTATTAATCTTATTCCTCTACTTACGTAATTTTGTATTTTTGGGCGAGCGCAGCAGCAAAAGAATTGGCATAAGCGCGATTACTGCAAACATCATTACCGTGAAGTCATGAATATAAGCAATAAATTGAGCCTCCGCATCAATCACTTCCCCAAAATTACTGAGACCCGCTGCATCTTCTAAATCCCAATTTTCGGGCAATAAAGAATGTCTTAATCGTTCGTTATACAAACTAGCATTTTCGGAAAGACTTTGGCGGGCTGTATGGGTTGACCGAACCAAGAGCAAGAATAGAACGGAAACACCGATGGAAGAGGCTATTCGTCGAATAAGACTTAGAATGACGGAAGCGTCGGGCCGTAATGATGCGGGTATGTTTTGGAATGCTGCAGTTACTGCGGCAGTAGACATGAAACCTAACCCAAAGCCTTGCACTAGTATTGCCAACATAATGGGGAAAGGTCCTGTTTCCCTGGAGAGCTCAGAAAGCATCCAAGAGGAAAGGGCAAGACTTAGCATTCCGAGGAACAGTATTGGGCGTGGATTGTATCGTTGTAGTAATAATCCGCAACAAAATGCAGCTACCATAGTTCCAATGCCGCGCGGTGTCATAAGCATGCCAGCGTCCATAGGAGGGTAGCCGAGATGGTTCTGGAGAATCGGCGGTATTAGCCCTACATAGCCCCACATGGTGAAGTTCAGAATAAAACCAAAAATGGCACCGACTATAAAATCACGATTTTTCAAAACTGCTGGATTCAAATATGCGTTTCGTGTTGAGAAACAATGGATTGTAAAAACCCAAAAAGCCGATGCAGCTATGATAGAGTAAATCACAATTTCAGGAGAGTCGAACCAATCACGACGTTGACCATTATCAAGCATTAATTGAAAGGCGCCTACACAGATTGCTAAGAGAAAAAAACCAAATAAATCAAACCTTTTTGATCCTTCAGGTTTGTCAGTGGGCACAAGTGTGTGCATCATGACTAAAGCGGTAAGACCCAGAGGGATATTCATCAAATAAACTACTTGCCAGCCGAAGAATTCAGTTAAAACTCCGCCAACCAATGGGCCAATAACCACNGCACTCATTCGCCCTGTNTGAAGCCANCCAAATGCCTTTCCATGTTGATCGGCNGGAAAGGTNGCAAGTACAACCTGTATTGTNAGGGGATTTAGTCCTGCAGCAAAACAACCCTGAAGAAACCTAAAGGCAACAATTTCTGGTATGCTTGATGATTGGGATACCAATNTTGAGAATAAAAGGAATCCGCAAATTACGAAGATATAAAGCCTTTTACGGCCAAGCTTTCTCGCTAACCACGCGTAAACTGGAGTAAACATGGCCGCTGCAACAAGATAGGCGGTGAGCACCCACGAAACTTCTGTTATGGTAGCGGATAAAGCGCCTTGCATCTGTGGCAATGCTACACCCGTAGCGAAGCTGTCCATACCCTGCATTGCCCCGGCAGGTATTGTCGACAAGGCAATGAGTAATTTTTGGCGTTCAGATAGCCTAACTTGTGTTTCAGTTGCTGCCATTAAAAAAATTTAACTTAACTTTAGTATTTGTGACACNGCAGAAATAAGGCTTGCCCANACTTTAACGCCGGATTAACAGCATTTATTTTTGACAATNGGAAAGTTGTTTCTCGGCTCCTTNTTCCTNCCCTTTGTCTGAAAATNGGAGGAGNNTTCGTNGTGTCCTNTTAATAGCGCTTCATATANTTAATCAAGNCTTTGTAAAAGNATGGCATCGGTAGAANACGCAGATTAGANGANACCANTGATTAGTGTTTTTTTGTATCAAGTCGCATCAAAAATACAAGCGGGAAGAGACATAACAGAATTACAGCCATAAGCTGGAAATCGAATAGGAAGCCAAGAAATTCNGCTTCTTTTTCAACAAGTCGGTTCAAATGGAAGGCTCCAGACTGTTCATCTGGGTTCCAGCTTTCGGGNACTGNTAGCTCTCGTAGGCGTTCAGGCGCGATATGTATAGCNAGGCCATTTCGCACTGACTGGGTTTTATGAACAAGCACACTTACGAGAACCGAAATNCCTATCGAAGTGCCAAGCCTGCGAGCAAGTGAGTTCATCACTGTCGCATCAGGACGCAGTGCTGGGTCAAGNCTGGTAAAAGCGCAGGCAGTGATGGGAACCGTAAAGNCTCCTATGCCAAACCCCTGAAGAATAACAATTANCATAATATANTGTATCGGCGTATCGGNAGTAATTAANGATAAGAGCCACATAGAACCNGCCATAGAGAGCANTCCAAGAGTAACTGTTGGACGTGGGTCGCGCCCATTGAGAAGCCATCCGGCTACNGAAGCACCTATTATTGANCCAATTCCCCGCATCGCCATCACTATTCCAGCGCTCGTCGGGGGATGGCCCATGTGATCTTGAATCACTTTTGGTAGCAGCCCTGCCATGCCATAAATCATGAATCCGAGCGCGAACACCAGAACCAGTCCAATAAAGAAATCTCTATTCATAAAGACGTGCGGATCGATGTAGGTATTTTTTGCAGTTGAGACGTGGACAGAAAACAAATAAATACCAAGTGCTGAAAGGGCAGCGAATANAATTATTGTATTGCTTTCAAACCACTCCAAACGCTCACCCTGATCGAGCATTAACTGCAAAAATAGGATAGNTATGCTTAGGGTAATAAAGCCAAACATATCAAACNTGGATGCCTTGATAACNCCTCCCTCAGGAATATAGCGNGCCACCAGGTAAAANGCCGCCAACGTAACTGGGATGTTGGCCCAAAAAACCCAACGCCAGTCAAACCACTCGGTAAGAAAACCACCTACGATAGGGCCTAGCATTACGCCGGTCATTCTGCCGTTTGACATCCAGCTGAAAGCCTGTGGGTGAAGCGTCCTGGGGTAGGCGGCTAATAGTACCTGCTGCGCGAGAGGATTTAGGCCAGCTGAAAATGCTCCTTGAATAAACCTGTATATGATTAATTCGAGCAAAGTATTTGAGGTAGCTACAAGTAAGGTGCTGCCTATAAAGCCTGNTATAGTAATAAGGAGGAGTTTTTTTCTACCAAGTNTTTTGCTTGNCCATCCGAANAATGGCATGAAGATGGCGGCTGCNACTAGATATGAAGTCAGCACCCAAGAAATTTCNGTAATCGTTGCNGAAAAACTACCNTGCATAATAGGAATGGCAACAGAGACCGCAAAAGTATCCATGCCTTGCATGGAACCGCAAGGAACTATTGCGACTGCAACCCAAAAGCGTTCTTTTGGTGGCAAGTGAGTAGNNTGTNTGCTNCCGACATCGGNCATNTTCTTAANTGTNCTTNTTTGCCGATTTTGAGTATTTGGGATGCTCTTCCATTTCGCNCGGCGGCTTAATNCGCAAAACTAGTACGAGCGGTAGCAGTAAAAACATTAANANTGTCATCAGCCGAAAATCATGGAGATAAGCGATAAATTCCGCTTGTTTGTCTATGACCTTCTCCATAGATAACAAGCCTGGTAGGCTGNCTAGATCCCATTTTTCTGGCAATGGAAGGTGTTTAAAAAGCTCNTTATGGCCAGTATAGTTCTCGCTGAGGACTTGTCTTGCACTTTGNGTTGATCGAGCGAGCTGNGTTACTAAAACTGATACGCCGATCGCCGATCCNAAGCGTCTAAACAAACTNAGGACCGACGTCCCATCTGCGCGCTGAGATGGTGACATTGATTGGAAAGCTACCGTCGTGAGCGATACTGAAAGAAACCCAAACCCTGCTCCTTGTATAAACAATGCTANAGAGATGTATACCGCGTTGACCTCAGGAGTGAAAAAAGACAACCAGCATGTTGATCCNCCAATACAGNATATACCGAGCGCNGAGATGGGCNNGGCGGAATATCTCATTAGCATTGCGCCCGCGANAAGTGACGAAACCATCGTGCCTATNCCTCGTGGTACCATCAGGAAACCAGTGGAAATAACTGGNTANCCCATGTGGTTCTGCAATATTGGAGGAATTAATCCAGCGTAACCGAAAACCATAAAATTGAGTAGAAATCCAAAGAGCAGTCCNATTAGGAATTCACGATTGGCAAAAACTCTCGGGTTTAGGAAAGGATTGCGNCTCAAAAANATATGACCAACAAATAAATATAGTGCGCCNGCAGATAGCAATGTTGCACCGATGATTTCTATTGAGTCAAACCAACCTAGAGTTTGACCTTGATCAAGAGCATATTGTAGCGCAAGGATAGCGATNCCGAGTATTAAAAAACCAAAAAGATCGAATTTTTTGGTATTNTCAGGATGCCCGCGCGGCACGTAAAGGTAAACCAGATATGCTGCCAGCATTCCAAGGGGGATGTTTGTAAGGAATACAAAACGCCAAGAGAAGTATTCCGTCATAATGCCGCCCAATAATGGGCCAACAATGATACCGCTCATCCGCCCGGTTGTTAACCAACCGAATGCTATTCCCTGTTGACTGACAGGAAATGTTGCTAGGACAATTTGCATAAGNAGTGGGTTGAAACCAGCTCCAAAGAATCCTTGGCAGAAGCGGAAAAAAATTATCTCTTCAAGGCTATCCGATTGAGCGATTAAGCCGGCACATGAACAAAAACCGATAATTATAATTAGAAATAATTTTCGACGTCCGACACGCCGGGCGAGCCATCCATACATGGGCGTGAAAACTGTCGCNGCTACCAAGAAGGCAGTAAGGATCCANGAAATTTCAAGTAAGGTTGCTGATAAAACCCCCTGCATGCGCGGTAATGCTACACCCACAGCAAAAGTATCCATGCCCGTAATCATGCCGGCCGGCAAAATACCAATGACTACGGCAATGCGTTNACGAGGTGTTAGTAGAACCTCTCTTTCTTCGGGCNCNTGTTTGGATTCTGATTTTTCTATCATTTATTTCCAGACNTTTTCTTTGGAGATCNTTCCGAACTTCGGAATAATAGTATTAGCGGCATCATAAGTAATATAACTATGCCAAGGACACGAAAGTCGAAAAGGTAAGCGATGAACTCAGCTTGCCTTGTCACTTCTTTATCNAGTGCTGCCATGCCTTGAATATTGGTTAAACTCCAGCTGTCAGGTAACTGTTTGTGGCGAAAAATTTCATTCAGTTGACTTATGTTNGCNCCAAGGATCTCATGGTTACGCTGGGTATTTCTAGCTATCATTCCGACAAGTACTGACACTCCAACGCTGGACCCNATTTTGCGCATTAAGCTCATAAATGCTGTTGCTTCNGCACGGTGTTCTGCNGGAAGCGTAGNAAATGTCATGGAATTTCCTGATACGAAGAAAAGCCCGAANCCAAAGCCTTGAATAATTATCGCGANAATGAAGTGCCAAGTTGCTGTCTCAGGTGTGAAGCCAGCCATCATCCAGAGTGATAAAGACATNAGTGACATTCCAAATGCGCAGATCCATTTTGGGTTGAACCGGAGCATAAGCCTTCCNGCGGTAGTAGAAGCTAATGCGGTTGCAATTCCGCGAGGGGCAAGGATAAGTCCAATTGTCAGAACCGGAACATCCATTAATCTGTTTAGGAAGGATGGAATCAGGCCCGTAAGTCCGACAAGTGTTACTCCGTGCATAGTAGTTAAACATAATCCAAGAACTAAATTACGGTTTTTAAAAATAGCGGGTTCCACAAATGGCTCTTTCGAAGTCATTATATGAACGATAAAAAGGTAGAGTGCGAGACAGGCTGCAGAAAGTTCAAGCAAGATTTCGGGGGATTGGAACCAGTCAAGCTTGTTTCCCCTATCTAGCATAAGTTGTGTAGCGCCAAGGCAAATTGTGAGAAGAATGAACCCAAACCAATCGAAAGGCCGTTTTTCATTATCATTGCTCTCAGGTACAAAAATGTAAATTAATAACATGGCGATGGAAGCGATCGGGATATTCACGTAAAAATTCCAGCGCCACGATAAAAATTCAGTGAGTATTCCACCAAGTGTTGGGCCGCAAATTGCGCTAAACATCACNCCAAATGACCACCAGCTGATTGCGGTTCCGTGTTCTTCGCGTGGATATATGTCGAGAAGGATATGCATGGAAAGCGGAACCAGGGCAGCACCGAAGACGCCCTGTNTAAAACGATAGGCGACCATTTCATTAATTCCGTCAGCTCCACCAGCAAGCATTGAACAGACAATAAAGCCACCTATGACAACAAGGAAAAGTCGCTTACGACCNAATTTACGACCGAGCCAGCTCACTGGCGGTGTGGCAATGGCAACTGCAATAAGATAAGATGTTAAAATCCAAGATGCTTCCTCAAAAGTAAGCGATAGTGAACCCCGTATATGTGGCAGAGCGACGGCGGCAAGCATTGTATCCATGCCTTGTAACCCAGCCCCCATAACCGCAGCTATAGTTATTATTCCACGGTGGGTAACAGAATGGGTGATTTTACTCGTNGTTTTAGGCATGGTGACTGGACAATATAGAAATTGTTTATGATCCGCTTATAATAGAATAATTGGCATGATTTTGTTGTTCTTTATATTTAGTGGTTAAATCGCAGTCACAGCAGGAACGGAGAAACATGACAAAGAAACAACCTATTGCATTTGTTACCCAAGGAAGCGGACCGAAGCTTGTGCTTTTTCATGGAGGGTTTGGCTGCCGGCATCATTGGGTAAAAAATATTGAGGCCCTGGCTGAGCAATTCACTGTTTATGCAATTGATCATCCAGGGTACGGAGAAAGCCTTGGTGTCCCTTCCGAAATGTCCGGGCCAGAATATTTAGATTATTTTTATCTCGCTTTACAAGATATGTTTCCAGCCCATGAACCTCTAAAATTTGCAGGTTTTTCGTTCGGCGGAGCAATTGCTGCGAACATGGCTGCCCGTATGGGTAGCAGAATAAGTCATCTATTGTTGATCTCACCCGCCGGAGGGCCGAAGAGGGACTATCCCAGTAGGCCGACGCGTAGCTACAAGGAAGCAGGAGATGATGAGGCTCTACTGAGAGATATTTGCCGTCATAATTTACTTGTAAACATGCTTTCATTTCCTGAAACTGTCACAGAACAATGCTTAGATATTCAAGTGTATTGTGTTAATTATACCAAATTTAACAGCCGTAAAGTTAGTGGCGGAGATACTTTAGCCAGTGACCTTAGGATGCTGAACTGCAAGCTCAGAGTATTGTGGGGCGAGGGCGATGACTCTGAATATAGAAATGCAAATCAATTAATCGACGATATCCGTTTGGCATACCCTGGGGTATTGGATTTGCATCGAATACCTGATGCGGGGCATTGGGCAGCATTTGAGAACCCCGAAGCCGTAAACTCACTTATGATTGACTTTTTTACTGCTGAGTGATCGCAAGCAGTTTGTAGAAGCAAGAATAAGGGGTCCGGAAGAGACGGTTTTACATTTTTGCATGAGATTGAAAAGAATTGGTGCTTGGGAAGAAATGTTTTTGGTCGCCCATGTCGCAGCAACAGGGTAATCATTGTACCACCATTGTTGGTTTAAAATATCTGCGGTTGCTGACCTCATGTCAACGAGTAAATGAGTAGGCCCATACAGGTCCAGAAAATCGATCAAAGGTTGGCGAGAATTCCCATATTGGGCATAAATTAGACTCTTGGTTGCACTTCGTAGATTATTTATGTAGTGCAGGGAGTAGGGTATTGCGTATTCCCGGGCACTCAACACACGCCGACCTGAAAAACTTGGTATATTGTCTGCTTCGNTTGAGNGNGACGCAATNAGNGAATTTTTTGGTAACTGTCCTATATGCTCATAAAGCTTAGGATGCTGTCCTGTCACGTAGTTTGCATATGGACTTACCGACAAAGGCAATGGCATTATNAAAAAAATTAAAGCNAATAATATGACAAGAATNCCANATAATTTNGGAGCNTACTTTCGTCCANCAGCAATAAGGGGCGGGCCCAGCAATANTGCTGTCGCAATCCACATTGTTGCTCGAAGAGNATGTTGGGTGTANCGAGAGGGNAAGTGCAGATCAAACAGNAAAAAGTGTGCNGCNATAAACCAGAAGCTGCTGGATATTAATACCAACNAAAAAAGTTGTTCTCGATTTNCAAANGTACCTGGCTTTCTGACAATTGTGCTGTTTGCANAATAACAAAGCATGAGTGGTATGCTTAAAGTGAAAACCAGAAGCATAGTAGCTAGCAATGGTGCAAAGNCGAAGTCTTGCCGAAAAGCCTCACCGCAGCCCCACTCAACAGGTAAAAAACCCGCCCTCGCACCNCAAATATAAGTTTCNATAAATCCGTCGAGGAAGAATGCAGACCTGCCTCCGACCTGAAAAGCNGGCAATGCCGCTGCATCGGCAGCAGTTATTATAGAACCATAACTGCCGCTCGTGAGAATGAAAGGTAATAGCCCTACGCCGATCGCGGAATTGCCAATTAACACCGGCCATATCTGTTTTTCATTAATTCCAAAACTTCTCTCGGAGTGTTTCCATCTAAATAATAACAAAACAAGAACGCCGGCACTTACAAGGGCTATAGTNGGGTAAANTAGAGCTTGCANTAGGCAGCTCACAGCGGTTTGGTATCTTGAATTTTGAGAAACNGATAGCAAAAACCATAGGAGAAGAGGNACTGCAAAGGCGCGCGGAGTAGCACTTAAAAGCGACTGGTCAATAAGACTGAGGAAAAAACAAGTGAGCCAACTGCCTGCTATCGCAACNGCGGTGATTGGCCTCACGGAGTATGCGAGTTTGTAGGCAAGCGCTGCTGTTAAAAGGAAAAGTGGCGTGACTANTAATTTATTAGCNAGGAATGGCTCAATGCCAAGTTTATCGAGAATGTAATGAAGCGNGGCGTAGCCCGGAGGTGTGACGGACTTAAAATATTCCGCTATAGGGTCATTATTGAATAATCCTGGATCTCGCCANTGTTTCATCCAGAATAAAAACTGNCGTGCGTCATCTTGTATCGTATATGGCCGATCAAAAGAAAGCACGAGTGTTTCGAGTGCAGGGACCAACGCAAACGCCAAGGCAAAAAAAAGACCTATTCTNNAGGNAGTANTATTATTTTTATTCTCGTGGAAAAGGCATTTGTCGGCGAAACTNAGAAACCNTGTCATGAGCTAAGTACCAAGTTTAACATCTTCTTTGATACAGCGGGCAGTNACAAGGTATCGTCGAACAAATGGTAGGCCTATTAATGCAGGTAAAAAATACCTNAGTGTACACAACAAACCCAGTGCTGCTGCAGTTGGAGCTCCTATGTAAGGCTGGTAAAAAAAGATAATGGCTGCATCTCTTGTTCCGATCCCAGCTAAGGTGAAGGGGAGTAAGCCGATAAAGATAGCCAGTGAAGCCATTGCTGCATTATCAANGAATGGAATTTTTGAATTCAGCGCTAGGACGAAAAGCCATATTTGAAATAGATGCATTAACCAGAGAAAAAGTGAGCCATTGATGATAANCGTNGCTTTAGGCTTNTTAGACCAAAAATCTGTTAATGNNCGGCACCATGNANTCTGTAACNTCTCAATTTTTTTGTTTTTCTTATTTGGAANAAAATTAAGTGCAATAGAAAAAATGCCATTTGCGAATCTNAGTGATGCGACCATCATTCCGCCNACGAATAANGCTAAAATGATTGCANAAGCCATGACGTAAAATAACGGACTAATNCCATTTGAGGTTNNAAGCATCCATNATAAGCCAATNGAACACCAAAAAGATAAAGCCAGCACATCCCATGTTTTCTCAAAAATCACTAAAGAAAGGGCATCCGCCATGGGCATNTGGCCTTGTTCTGCCAGTGCATACGAACGTGCAATATCACCGAGNTTGGATGGNAGCACAGCGTTNAGAACACTTGCCATGAGAGTGAGNTTAAGGCTTTGAAAAAAACTGAGCCTCGCANNTTTGGGNGCGAGAAAACATATTCTCCAAGCGCTCGCNGCAGTTAAGGGTGCAATCATAGCTATTGCAAGTCCAAACCACTGCCAATCCAAGCCGTTCATTGCTTGCCCTAAAAGNTTCAAGTCAATTTGGTAATATATAATNGCGAGGATAGTNAGACTTATCGATGTGGCAATTATTTTACGTATGTAGATCATGATCGNTTCGTTAAGAGGGAGATTTNTTATGGCCATTATGGCGATGTCGACGCTGCGANAACTGTATATCTTCAAGCAATTTGCGATTTACCGCCTGCAAATCACCTATCAGTCCAGCCATCCANAATAACATGCCTGTAAGTAANAGAATTGCNGAAAGTATNAAGCTAGGGGTGTGTGTACGTGTCGTNCCCTCCANCCANAATATAAGATACCGCATGCCGAGAAGAAAGCCGAGNGCAAATGGTATTGANCCAAGAATNCCAAAACTNCTCAGCGGACGGTAATAAAGGAATATTCGAAAAATAGTTACTATNGAGCGCCATACATAGCTAGGAATGCTNTTGATTAANCGAGATTGGCGNAANTGCTCATTTGTGCGAATAGGGACAGAAGTAATGGTAATGCCGCGCTGTCCAGCTGCNATAATAGTTTCGAGAGTGTAGGTATATTCTGAAAANACATTAATTTTCATTGCAGCTGCAGCAGAGAAGGCGCGAAATCCACTTGGCGCATCATCTATCNTAGTGCCACTAANAAGCCGGACCACCCANGANCCTATTCGCTGTANATATTTTTTAATNGGCGAGAAATGACTAATGNTATTAATAGGGCGCGCGCCNACAACTATTTCTGCATNGCCAGAGATGATCGGCATCAGAAGAGTCTTTATGTCATCTGCNCAGTACTGGTTATCAGCATCGGTATTGACTATGAAATCCGCGCCTGCTTCGANTGCTCCCTCAATTCCGGCCATAAATGCTCGNGCAAGACCACGATTCTNAGNAAACTTTATGATNTGTTCAACGTTATGNTGGGNTGCGATTTCAGAAGTTCTNTCACGTGACCCNTCGTCTATAACGAGACGTTCAATCACATCAATCCCTTCTATGTGTGTTGGTAACGCAGCTAAAGTAATGGGAAGAGTATCCTCCTCATTGAAGCACGGTATTTGAATTANAAGTTTCGTCATGCTGACTTTAACACNCTNTANACAAAGATATCNTTAGTCTAAACCTGTTTCCGCTCGATCGACAACAACCTAAGGCCTGTCAGAATTGCTGGAACTGCGAATAGGCTGAATGCAANATGNTAACTGTCTCTGGATAANGAGAGAAGGATAAGGAAAAGGGGCGTGGTAGCAATACATCCGGCATATGTCATNATGAGGGATATTCCNAAGACATGAGAAGCTAAACCTGCAGGCGCTCGTGCAGCAGTTTCTGCNATATAAACACCGTTCCAACCGGCTGCTGTTGATGCAAGTACAAACGAGGTTATCGTAATGCCGTAAACCGGCCAGTCCGGCGTAAATTGCGCAGTAATAAGACTGGCNCCGCCCATGATAAAACCAAGCAAACCCAGCGTTTTCAACGGCGATATAANATTATCAGCAATTATACCAAAAATTATGCGAGAGAAGAAACCNCCNGCGAAGGATAGTGCATAGATTACCCCGGCTGTTTTATGGTCACAGCCGACTTTTGTAACAAGAAATGTNACCAGATANGATGTGGTTGCTATTTGCAGCAACACAAAAGCAAACGAGGATATTGAGAGCCAGCGAAGACGTTGGTCTGCAAAAATGATGCGGACTCCAGAAACAAAACTTTTTAAGTTAAAGGTAACGTGAGCAGCGGTGTCGCGGCCAGTGTCCCAAGTCCTTTGTAAAGGCTGGAAAATAAGTGCAACTGCCCCNGTTAAAATTGCAATAATTAGGAAAGCATTCTGCCATCCAATAGCTATTGCGAGCAGTACTAGTAACCCNGCAATAAGGTTGCCAGCTGGAACAGCCGCTTGTTTGAGTGAAAAAACAAAACTTCTAATTGATACTGGTGAATATCGTAAAAGTATGTCTGNCGCAGCCGGTGTTGCGAGCCCAAGCCCAGTTCCTATACAGATCGCNCCTAGAGATCTTATTTCACTANNNAAACNGCAACATAGNGCTACACCNATGGCACAACAAAAAACACAAATTTGCATCATCCTCATGGGACCGAATCTCGCGGTGCAAGGACCAGAAAATGGAACCGTGATCATGGAAGTTAGATAAAGAAGAAAAACGAAAGTTCCAATGTCACTGGCATTTAGACCCATTTCGGGGGCCATTACCGGAACGATAAATACAGCTAATGCTATCAAGGTGTGCATGCAAAGCATAACACTTACAGGCAGAGCAACATCGCTTTTGCGGGGAATTTTCATAGGCCCTAATCGACCAATCCACAATAAAAGCAAGGCATACGAGGCAACCGAAGTTTTGTCCAGCTATTGTTCAATTAATATTGCTCTGGCAAACTCTAATACTTAGTACAACATCTACAAAGAGACTTAATCGATGCCTTATCGTAGTTTTTTGTTCGCTCCCGGGAATCATCCACGCAAAGTTGAAAAAGTTTTTAATTGTGGAGCCGATGCTGTGATCCTTGATCTTGAGGATGCCGTTGCTCTCGCAGAAAAGGAGGCAACTCGCTCGCTTATTGTGGACGCACTCAAAAATACGCGATCAGCCAAAGGTTATGTCAGGGTCAATGGATTCGATACTGAATTTTGCTATGATGATATTGCTCAAATTGTGGGGCCATGGCTAGATGGTATTGTGCTGCCTATGGTGGAGCGGTCTGGTCAATTGGAAACTATAAGTTGGTTAATATCAAACTTAGAGGCTGGCGCCGGAATGAAGAAAAACGCTTTAGACCTAATACCGATAATAGAGACGGGTAAGGGTATTGCAATGTTAGATGATATCGCTTCAGCAAAAGTTGGAGGTCGCGTTCGGCGAATGGCTTTTGGTGCTGGAGACTATACCAACGATCTTAATATTCAGTGGAGTCTTTGCGAGGATGAATTAAGAGATGCTCGCGCTAGAATGGTACTGCAATCTCGTGCGCACGAATTGGAGCCTCCCATCGACACTGTGTGGATTCATATTAAAGATGCCGATAACTNTGAAAAATCGTCTTTAAATGCGCAGCAACTCGGATTTCAGGGTAAAATGTGTATTTATCCGCCACAGGTTNAAATCGTGAATAANGTTTTNACCCCTTCGGATGCGGATGTTATTTTTGCAAAAAAANTTGTGGCTGCTTTTGAGGCGGCNGAAAAATTAGGATCATCANCTATTCAGCTCGATGGTTATTTTATAGATTATCCAATNGTTGCTAAAGCTCGCCGAACACTGGAAAACATGGCTGAGATCCAAAGCCAAATNAAAACCGACTAATTNGNTATAGGGCTANGCTAACGGNNANTAATAATGAGCACGCAATATTTGCACAGCATGATTGGATTATATGTAATCTTATCATATTTANTTGCAGTAATATTTGCAAAAAAGCCTTTGGGCAAANTAAAATTCAAAAAATACTTCAANTTATTTATTACATTGATCNTTATATTTGCAANATNGATTTTTATTCCAAGTGGAGATCAGTACATATATCGAGAAGCGTTAATAAGCTTAATTATAACNGNAGGGGGCTGTGTGCTGCACATTAGCGCNAGGCGNTACATGGANATAGGAGGCAATCGTTGGAATTGTTTTGTGCCTTACATCCATTTTTCNGAATTTATCCGGTTATGGTGGGAATGCCCTGNACCAAAACACCCTCAAGCAANGGATAAATGANGTATCGAGGGTGTGCCTCCNCTANCTNGGTATTCATNACCTTAACTTTTTTTATTCGATTTTTTACCTAGTTTCGATATTCCGGTCGAACCTATTNTNAAAACNAGACGGCTGGTNATGCGATCGCGGTNTATCCAACCCATCTCGGCTGGGCCCATTGACAGTGGTGANAACCCGCGAAACAGCACAGTTTTATGCCTGATCTTCTTAATTGATTTTATAGNCTGGCCGACGTCCGGATGTTCAAAAATAACNATGTCATCAACATCTAAATTATCGTCAGGCAAAACAGNCTTAGTGATCACATAATCGCCATCATTGAGGACTGGNGCCATGCTCCTACCATAAANGCGAAACATCCGCCATGGGAAGNNCCTAAAGAACAGGGTATACCGTNGGTAGTTCGGGCGGGTAAGGNCAAGTCTTTTTTGTTGTCTCTACGTTTTTGGTGGCCCANAAGATTTCAGCAAACCTATTAACTAAATCAAGCAACTCTTCACCATCGCTACGCTTAGTGCCCTGTTTGCACGCGCTGGCCTTCATCATGATCTTGTGGGCTAGTTCGTGTATCTCTGGAAATGCTTCGATCTGCGGGCTTTTAAAATAGTCACCCCAGATTATACGGACCTCATGCTTAACCTTTTCAGCTTCCTCTTCCTTGCGAAAAATACTCCGCGCGATAGTATTTTGATCCTCAATGGATGGAGAATCATTCTTCCCTGCCGTTTCAGCAATAATATCCATAAGTCGGATAACCGTTAGGGCAGGAATTAACGAAGTTGCAGGATCGTAAATTTTACAGGGAATATCACAGTGCGCATTCACCGCCGATATTTTACCCATAGACTCAAGAGACTGCGCTACGCGAAAAAGCATTTTGTGTACCTTTCGAATTAATCTACAAAAAATTTATAAACGCCAAATGGCAATTTTATCTCTGTTGCTCGTTTGATTTACGATGACATTTTGCAATATCAGATGTGAACCGAAGAGCACAAAACGTTATTACTATACCTGCGATAACAAACCCTCCCACAAACGAAACAACAGAAATTGAGGCTAAACCTACGTGTGCTAGCCCAACAAATGAGCTTGCGACACCACACACAATATATAGGTAGGCTTGGGAGCCAAAAAGTGAAGTAGCCAAAGCACCCATCAGTGCAAGAGCAACAAAACTAATAAAATGTTCTGGAGCTGTTATGGCGTGTAAGAAACCCGATCCTCCACCAGCTATTTCATGGGCAAGCGGGGATGAGAGAGGAATAAAAGTTAGAATGAAGAGTAAAGCAACCTTTTTAATATAGCTCATTATGACCCTTTAAAATTAAGCATTTCCACGGAACTTTACATCAAGTCCAAAGTACGTTGATGAATATTGATCGATCAGGCATTTTGCAATTTATGCCTATGTATATTTGGTATGGTTTCTATACGCAATAGATACCAAAAATATTTAATCGTAGAAGTCCTAATCTTTCTTTGTCCACTCTTTCTTTTTATCCTGTGACCAACCATAATGCTAAAATGGTTAGGCAAAAACTTAAACAAACTATTGATAAAAAGTGGCCCGGCTGTTGTTTCACAACACACTAGCCTTAATTCAATGGCTACACAAAAATAAAAAGCAAAAAGTCAATAGTAAGGGAGTGGAAATGGTGCAAGATGTCTTAGTAGAGGTCGATGATTTACATGTTAATTTTCCGACGATTGGAAAACATGTTGAGGCCGTTCGCGGCGTACACTTTAAAATAAAGAAGGGCGAAACGTTGGGCATTGTTGGCGAATCGGGGTCAGGCTAGTCGGTAAGCGCCATGTCTATTGTTACGCTTGAATGATATGGCAGGAGCATATGTTCCCAAAGGTGAAATACAGCTCAATAGGGAGAGGCTTGGTAAAACAGAGCGCAAAACAGCTACCGACGAGATGCCAAGTGCTATCCGTCCCTTAACCTACACGCCATCGCAGATTTCATACAAGGAAGTCGGGCCAAGTCACTTTGCAGCGGTTGAGAATGCATAGTCTTTATTAAAATCAGCCTGCGTTAGGGCTGGGGAGAGGCTTTTATGGGAAAGATTTCAAGCTTTTTGATAGGATATCAGCAACATGGGTTAGCCATACTGCGGGTTTCATCGGCAATGCTTTTTCTCCAACACGGGACTACTAAGCTCTTAGGTTTTCCTCTAACCCGCTACAGCGATATGCCTTTGCTAACCCTTGGCGGAGCCGCTGGAGCAATCGAATTGATTGGCGGAATTATGCTTGCTTTGGGGCTATTAACTCGGCCGGTGGCTTTTATAATGTCGGGAACTATGGCGGTTGCATATTTTTACGCACATGCATCACGAGATTTTTTCCCCATCCTGAACGGAGGAGAACTTGCTGCTTTATATTCCTTTGTCTTTCTGTTTATCACAGTTGCCGGAGGTGGGAAGTGGTGTCTTGATAATTGTATTTTTGGCAAATGAGTGTGAAAAAATTGAGATGAAGAAAATTTTATAAATTGCGTTGACTTCAGTAAAAAAAAGATAGAGTTTGCGGTTTCCGGTATTGAGGGTTGATAAGTTCTGCGGCCCCGCCATTTGTCTGGCTAACTGGATTATTAAACAACACCGGGTAAACCAGGGTGAATTAGATATGGGTAAACGTTTAAGCGCTAAATACAAAATCGATCGCCGTTTGGGTGTTAATTTGTGGGGGCGTCCTCGAAGCCCCTGGAACAAAAGGGAGTATGGCCCTGGTCAGCATGGTCAGCGTCGGAAAAAGCCATCTGATTTTGGCACGCAGCTTCAGGCAAAGCAAAAACTCAAAGGCTATTACGGAAACATTGGGGAAAAGAAATTCCGACGGTATTACCTAGAAGCATCCAAACAAAGGGGTGATACTTCTGAAAATTTGATAGAGCTGCTAGAGCGCCGATTAGATGCAGTGGTATATCGGGCAAAGTTTGTCCCGACGGTTTTTGCTGCTCGGCAGTTTATTAACCACGGGCACATATCTGTAAATGGTCAACGTGTTAACATCCCATCGTATTCAGTGAGTGATGGTGACATTATTGTGGTTAAGGCTAAAAGTCGCGAGATACCAATGGTTTTAGAAGCGATGGAATCGAGCGAGCGTGAACTTATTGATTATGTTTCGGTGGATCCTCGCAAGATGCAGGCCACATTTGTACGTGCGCCGAAACTCGAAGATGTGCCCTATCCGGTTTTAATGGAACCAAATCTAGTTATTGAATTTTACTCCCGTTAAAAAAGTGCGTGCAGGTCACCCAAACGAGAATGTGGATGTTTGGTAACTAGTAATTAATGTTAGCAAGACATACCCATCTGTATGTTTTCAGCACATCACAAGATATATGGTGGTATCGTGCATACTAATGTTGCAAAAATAAAGAGCGCAGCCAATGAACAAATTAAGAGGTTTTGTTACATAGAAACCCCATTGCATAAAAGCGTCAATCCCTAGAATATGACATAGCCTCGCACTCAAGAGGTAGCCTTTGGTATTCCTTTATTCTTAATCAAAGTCTGTAGCTCCCCAGATTCATACATCTCCCGGATAATATCGCAACCACCTATAAACTCGCCCTTTACGTACAGCTGGGGGATCG
>PBCW01000009.1 GCA_002718015.1 Rhodospirillaceae bacterium | reverse complement strand
ACAAACATTCCAATCATCTCTGAAGAAGCCTCGCGGGCGCAAAAGCCCGATTATTATTTAGTTCTCCCGTGGCATTTTCGAAATGAGTTTGTGGAGCGGGAGCAGACTTTTATAAATAATGGAGGGAAATTTATATTCCCACTTCCCAACGTGGAAGTGTACCCTGCGGATTAGAAACGAAGAATACTTCCCTTCAGAAAGTTACCCTTCATGTTCCCTTGAAATATTTTTCTTCACTATTCTGGTAGGGTGATGATGACTTTGCGAATTATTCAAAATAAATTTGATAGTATTGCTGCTGCCTGAGCTGCACCTTTAGAGGTTAGGGGAGATCTCACAGGTTCCTTAAGAAGCCATTTGAGCTTTTCTCCATAATTACCCAATTGCATAGTATTGCGGTCAACTTTGTACGCAGTGCAATTATCTCCTATCCATTTTTCTAGAACAGTATTCTCGCACCAGTCTGAACGCTCAGTGTATAACATACGAGTCGAGTTTACGGCACATTCCGTGACACTTCCATATCCTGCCTTGGTTACAAGTAGATCAGCTGACCTCATTAAATCAATAAACGGGATATTAATCGTACCTCGAGATAGCCAGTCTGTCCTTAAATCATTCCAGTCCGCAGGCACAATCCAAACGACATCATCAAGTTTGGGCAGAGGAATGATGTTATGCATGCCCGGTATTCCTCCCATGGAAGCTATAACATAATGAAGAGATGGTTTTAACCTCTCTAATTCATTCCGAATATCCTGCCCCCGACGCGCGACAGGCCCTACCGAACAATGATGGGAGAGCCAGTCCATTTCCATATGGGGAGACAGCTGTATGAACCTTGTTGCTTTGTCATAGGTTTGTATCAACTGACTGTATATACGTCCTGCAACACCATTGGTCCCACAATATGTAGCAAATACATCGGCCCAATTCAGCGAACAAATCGCTGCCACAGGTAAATTTGCAGCCTTTGCGGAAGCTACACTCACAACAGCAATATTCGTTAAAACAACATCTGCGCGTAATTCCTTGAGAATTTGCGCATCTCTCGACACAACCTCATCCCATTCAGTAAAGAGTTCTCTGTAATCCTCAAGCAACCCGTCAGAATCGACATCCAACGGACCCCTCATGCGCATGTTGGGATCTTTCGGTGCCGGACCAAACTCAAATGGAATTTCCAAAAATTGACGACAAATTTCAGGATCAACTTCTGTCCTCAGCGTTATTCGAACCTCACGATTTCCTGCCAAACAGTCAAGTATTGGAGCCATTTGCGCAAGATGCCCAAACCCGTTTGCTGAAATATCCGCAACTATATGGGGAACACAGACCATAGTTATTCAGCTTCGGCCATAAATATCTTCTAATCGCTCAATATCATCCTCACCAACATACTCCCCGGTCTGCACTTCAATAAGATGTAATGCCTGATCACTTTTATTTTCCAGCCTGTGCACTTCACCAATTGGAATGTAAACCGACTGGTCAGGCCCTAATGTCATCGAATTATCACCTCGCGTGACTTCCGCTTCACCTCTAACAACAACCCAATGCTCGGCTCGATACTTATGGCGTTGTAGAGAGAGTTGCCCACCAGGGCGCACTATGATCCGCTTTACTCTAAACCGCGGACCTGCATCGATATCCTGATAACTACCCCATGGCCTGTAAACTTGGCTCGGCATATTTACTTCATTCCGGCCATCTCTTCTTAAATGGTCTAATAGGCTACGAACGTCGGAGGCTTTATCTTTTGGCACTACGAGCACCGCATCTCGAGTCGCCACAACCACTATGCCTGATAACCCCATCGCAGCGATTAGAGGCCCATTTTCACTATGGAGGTAAGATCCATTTACCGATTTAGCTACAACATCACCGCAAATAACATTGTCATCGGGATCTGAAGCACTCTGTTGCCAGAGAGAAAACCAAGATCCAAGATCAGACCAACCGCAATCTAAAGGCACGACAGCCGCGAGTTTTGTTTTTTCCATTACTGCGAAATCGATTGAATCTGGCTCAATTCTGCTGAAAATATTTTTATCAAGCCTTAAGAAATCCATATCAGCAGACAGATTTGAGAATGCTTCTTTACAGAGGTTAAACATTTTGGGTTGGAATTTTTCGATTTCTTGCAGCATGATGTCGGCACGGAATACAAACATGCCGCTATTCCAGAGATATGCTCCTGATTGCACATAATCAGTTGCAGTCTTTTCGTTTGGTTTTTCAACGTAAGATGCCACTTCGAAACCATGGTTTGTAATGCAAAGCGGACTACCCTTACGGATATAACCAAATCCAGTTTCGGGACGATCAGGATTAATACCGAAAGTCACTAGCCTACCCGCTTTGGCGATCTCAACTGCATGCTCTAGACCAGAATAAAAAGCTGGTTCGTCCGCAATAAATAAATCTGAGGGTATTAATAGGGTCACTGCTTCTTCGTTATGCTTAGTGGCAAAGAGCGCAGCTAAAGCGGCAGCCGGTGCCGTATTGCGGCCCACAGGCTCCAGCAATAAAGCTGCTGGTGTAACGTCTATCTCTCGTAGTTGTTCCGCAATGATGAATCTATGGTCATTATTACCTATAATTAACGGCTTAACCGAGCCATCAATTTTTGCCAATCGCTGCACTGTCTGTTGCAGCATTGATACGTTACCTGCGAGTGAAAGGAACTGCTTTGGGTGAAGTGCTCGGGATAAAGGCCAAAGTCTTGTGCCTGAGCCTCCCGACATTATGGCTGGAAACAATATTGTCATGGATTAACTTCAAGAATCCCAAAGGGTGCAACACACATAAAACATTTCCACAGAGCAAGTTCCACTGGCCTATTGAGACCTACCGAAGGGAGTAAATACCCTCTTTGTTGGCCTTTGTCCAAGATTGGAAGTTGCGATGACCCTGAAAATATTTTTTTCTCAATTGTTCTGCAGCTATTTTGTAATTGTGCTTTTCATAAGAGGATTTTTTGCAAAAGGTTTAGTTCACTATTTATCTTGCGATCCAACGCGCATAAGAAGTGCCAGAGGTAAAATACATATTGTGCAAATTGTCAGGATATGAAAATCGTGTAAGTATCCAATAAATTCGGCTTGCCTATTTATGATTTGCTCAAAACTAGCGATCCCCTCTAAGCTGTCCATACTCCATTTTTCTGGAAGAGTGTAATGTTTTAACACTTCATTATAATAGCTCGCATTTTGCGTCAAATTTGAGCGTGCATCTTGAGTACTTGCAACAAGCTGCGTCACAATGAAGGCTATGCCCACTCCAGCAGCGATTCTTCGATTTGTTGTGAATAGACTTGTGGCATCAGGACGCAGCGAGGGTGGCACCGTCTTGAAAGCCGCCGTTTCGCAGGGAGTATTGATAAAGCCCATACCGAACCCCTGCAAGAAGACTGCAACCGCCAGCCTCCACTGCTCTGAGTCAGGAGGCAGGCCCGCCAACATCCAAGTTGACAGACAGACTATCAAGCTACCGAAAAAAATTAGCGGCCTTGGGCTAACCCGCATAAGTAAATATCCGGCACATAGCGAGCTCAACATGGTGCCTACACCGCGATTAACCATAACTAGTCCTATCATCAGGACAGGGAATTCCATTATTCGCTGCATTACCGCAGGTAAAAGAGCCATATACCCAAAAAAAAGAATGTTCACAAAAAAATCGATTGTAATTCCAAGCACAAACTCGCGGTTTTTAAGAGGCGTTAGATTGAGGTAAGGTTGGCGGGCTGTTATTGCGTGTATGAGAAAAATATAAAAAGCACTACAAGCTACGACTGCGTAACCAGTAATAACTGTAGAGGAGAACCAATCGTTTTTTTCCCCCTGGTCAAGCATTAATTGCAAGCAAGCTATTCCAACGCTGAGGACAACAAAGCCAAAGAAATCAAATGGTTTGGGATCTAATTGTTTATCTTTTGGCACTACTGTTAGGAGAAGCGTTAAAGCAATTATTCCGAGTGGAACATTCATAAGAAATACAGTTCGCCAACCGAACATTTCGGTTAATACACCCCCGATTATAGGGCCAATTACAACCGCGCTCATTCTTCCTGTCTGAAGCCACCCGAAAGCCGGACCTTGCTGGCTCTTGGGAAATGTGGCCAGGACCACTTGATAAGTAAGCGGATTCAAACCTGCCCCGAAGAAACCTTGGCAGAAGCGATAAAAAATGAGCTCATAAAGGCTTGTTGATTGAGAGACCATTATGGCGCAGCCCATGAAACCACAGACGACAACTATGAACATAAAACGTCGGCCGAACTTTCGACACATCCATGCATATAAAGGCGTAAAAATTGCTCCAGCTACCAAGTAAGACGTCAGCACCCAGGAAATCTCAGTTATTGTGGCTGACATTGCTCCCATCATTGTTGGAAGCGCGACAGAAACAGCAAACGTATCGGTGCCTTGCATGGCTCCTGCAGGTATTATGGCAAGCGCAACAAGCAGCCGCCGTTTAGCCGGCAGAACCTCTTCTTCGCCTTCAACGGGCGGGGATTGCGTACTACGATTTTGACCCATAAACCTTTTAGGTGCTGTGGCCTCTTGCGAGACCAAGTAACCTGTTATACCACCTCATTAAAGGAACGAACATCGGGTAGATTTAACATATTTGAGGTGAGCATATCATGAAAGTTGGATACATAGGGCTTGGTACCATGGGTGGGCCGATGGCTTTTAATCTTTTGAAAGCAAAGCATGAGGTATTTGTCCATGACCTTAATAAGAATATAGCTGAAAAACATATTTCTCAAGGCGCTATTTGGGCAGATTCTCCAGCAGAGTTAGCTCGGCAATGCGAGGTGGTATTTACATCTTTGCCCGGACCCACAGAAATGGAGTTAGTGGCTCTAGGTAATAACGGCCTCATAAATGGTTTCTCTTCGGGTGACTGTTATTTTGATCTTACCACCAACTCCCCGACCACTGTTCGACGTGTTCACGATAAAATGTCTCAAAAGGGTGTCCACGTTTTTGATGCCCCTGTTTCCGGGGGCCCAAAAGGAGCACAAAGTGGAAAAATGTCACTTTGGGTAGGTGGTGATGAAGCACTATTCAACGAAAATAAGGCTGTCTTAGATGCGATTGGCGACCGCGCTATGTATGTGGGCCCCATAGGCGCTGGTGCTATTGCAAAACTTGTCCATAACTGCTCGGGATACATGATGCAGACCGTCTTTGCAGAGGTATTCACCATGGGAACAAAGGCTGGCTTGGATCCGATGGCACTCTGGCTAGCAGTCCGTCAGGGTGCAGCGGGACGCAGGCGTACGTTTGACAATATCCCCGACCACTTCCTAAGCAATAAATACGACCCTCCTGCTTTCGCGCTCAAGCTTG
The DNA here is from genome assembly GCA_002718015.1 of Rhodospirillaceae bacterium. Taxonomy (GTDB): domain Bacteria; phylum Pseudomonadota; class Alphaproteobacteria; order UBA8366; family UBA8366; genus UBA8366. The sequence continues at coordinate 59,118 of PBCW01000009.1, read as the reverse complement.
CACACAAGGACGTGACGTTGGCGACAGAATTAGGAAAAGAATTAGGCGTGCCTATGCGCATAGCTAATCTTACTCTTGCCGAGATGACCGAAGCACGAAACCGCGGCTGGGATGAGCGCGACAGCCGGTCTGCAATGCTTTTGCAATCTGAGAGAGCTGGTGTGGAGATTGAAGTTCCCCAAGAGGTAATCGATGCCGCTTTTAAGAAAGAACCAAAATAGACTGGAGTTTAATAACTACCCTTAGACCATAATCTACAGACATCCTGTTCGCATCTGCTGGACATTTGCAACAATCTATAAAAAAGGACTAGTTTGTGATAAACTGAAGAAATTTGCCCGGTTGTTTATTACTGCCCGATGAACATGTCCTCATCTGGAGCACCAGCCAGTTCACATGTCCATTTCTGGTTAACCGACCGAGGTGGACTAAACACAACTGGCCGACCATTCTTAAGAACATCGTATGTGGTATCAATTCCACAGAGGTGGCCACGCAAAGCTCGGAATGTTCCAGAGTGTGCAACGATAAGTAACGACTGTTTACCCTGAATCTTTTCGCATGCAGCAATGATCCTTGAATTAAACTCCGCGGGGCTTTCTCCGCCCGGCGGCTTGCCTCCGCGGTCATAATCGGCAATGGACTTACCCTCCCATTCACCGTACGAACGTTCCATGATACCCGGAACGGAAAGGATATCTAAACCAAACGCCTCAGCAGCAGGCTCTGCTGTTTTCCAAACCCGTTGTAATGGGCTAGAAAAAATTGAACCAATATCTTCATCCTTAATCCATTTCACGGCGTCTACCGCATCCTGCCGACCCCTTTCAGTTAATTCTACATCTATCTGCCCGGCAAATTGATGCGCTGCATTTGCAACACTCTCACCGTGCCGAATGAAATAGAATTTTGATGAAAAAAGTGGGGTTGTTTCAGCCATGGGTGCACTCCAGTCGCATATAAAATTGACAAAAAAATTCAAAATCCAGACAATACTTTTNTATANTNTCANGNTTANCCTCAAGNATATGACANATTTCNCANAAGACANAAACGNATNACTATAGCCAATCAAAGCCNCGCTTTTTTAGGTGAGCGCGTAAATTCTTTCGGCTTGGATCTGCAAACTTTTTGCTAATGTCATTCGTCCAACTATCTGGGGTCGTAACCTTGTTAATGGATGTGTAGTGATTAGCCAATTCGATATCATAACTTTCAAGTTTTTCGCCAAGGCTTCGTTCATCTTTTTGGTTTCCGTATAAATCATAATGCACAGTAGTCCCTTGATCCATTCTCGGTTTTTGCTTGGGAGCTTCGGCCGGCCAACCCAGAACCATACCAAAGACTACATATACCTTATCGGGNAATTTAAGGATTCTTGCCATCTCNCTAGGGTCGTTGCGAACTGCTCCTATCATTACACCGCTCATTCCNAGCGATTCAGCTGTTAGGTAAGCACTCATCCCAACTAAAGATGCATCGATGCTGGACACCAACCCNATTTCTAAAGGATTTTCATCCATAGATCCACCGCGTGCTATNATAGCCTTTTCCATGCGCGTTAAATCAGCACAAAAACATAAAAACACTGGTGCGTTTAAAACATGTTCCTGATTATTAACGACCGGGTAAATNTCAGCTAAAATCTTTTTGTCTCTTACAACGATAACACTGTANGCTTGTATGTTTGATGATGTAGGAGCCCGNATTGCAGCCCCAAGCAGTGCATCCAGATGGGAACTAGAAACTGGCTTCTCAGAAAATTTNCGGATGCTTCTTCTTCTATTTAACAACTCAATTGTTTCACTTGAGCTTGCTAATTCTTTATCATCATCANTCATAACCTTACTCCNCAGGCTTGTGGTATATAGTCTGTGTTGGAAAGGCAAACTCGAGACCAGCCGAATTAAAACGTTTATAAATTTCTATATTCATTGATGTTTGCGTTTCGAGAATATNGGCTCCACGTTTTATGTAATAGGCGAAGTATATGTTTAGATGAAAATCACCAAATCCATTAAAACTTAATTTGNTTNNTTCCTCAATTTTNTCNCTATGCTCCTTNGCAATTTCACGCAACAAACCTANTGCCTTTTCTATCTNTTCNGCACTCGTACTATAGGTNAGTCCAAGATTNAGCTTTATCATACGACTTGGTTCTGCCGAAACATTCTCAATTACTGANTCGGAGAATTTAGCGTTTGGNATAACTACGTTTCGTCCATCCAGCTTTTGTATNCGGGTTGATCGGACACCGATTTCCCTTACCCAGCCTTCAACACCCGCAACAATNATCCGATCGTTAATAGTGAAAGGTTTATCAGTGAAAATAGTAAACCCACCAAATAANTTCGAAATAGTNTCTTTTGCGGCCATTGCGAAGGCGAGGCCTCCAATACCAAGACCTGCCAGAAGGGCGCCAACATCATAACCGGCATTGTCTAATCCAACGACGACAGCAAGTACCCAGATGGTTGCCTTTACACCTTTGCGCAATATCGGCAAAAGTTGATCATCGAGGTCAGTCTCTGTCTCTCGTACTTTTGGCTCAATATACTCTTTTACGAGTAANTCAAAGAAACGTGTCAGTATCCACGCNAATGCTATTGTTATAAGGAAATCGTAGCCATTGGAAATCCAAACACGCACCTGCTCTGTTAGCGATAAATGGTTCAAAGCCCACCAAATACCAAATAGAGATATTATGAAAACTAACGGACGCTCAGTGGATTCAATNAGCAAATCATCAAGTTGCGTCGTTGTCTTAGATGCAACTTTGCGCACCATATTTTTAGAGAGCCACAGAACAAGCCGCCCAATNAGAATAGTCGCTATGATAATGCCAAGCGCTGTTGACCACTGTAACACAGTGTTTCCGTAGTAAATTTTTTCGAACACTTCCATAGATATCCTCGAAGAGGTCTGCAAACAATGTTGGTATATTTACGATATTGGAGACAACTTTGAATAGGCAAGTTCTATAGCAAGCCATTGATCTCAAGTAAATTAATGGATGGANGCCAGACTACAATCTTTTCCCAATCTACGATATATTCTAATGCCTCGTATACTCTAGCACCTCTTGGCCCACCAGCACGCATTCTCCCGGAAATTTTGCATAATAGAAGCGCAGTCGGTACTTGGCTTTGTAAACATAAGCCCAAGCCTCGAGGACATCAAAACTTTGTTTTGACTCGGCTGGATTTTTGATCGGTGCCAACTGGCTAATCTGTTTTTTAATGCTAAAGCCGTGGCTAGAGGCGCTGCCAAGGTCTGGTAGATGGTGTTTCAGAAGGCCAGGAGCACGTACCAACACATCTGCAGAGCACGGATGATTTTGCTGAGCAATCGTTGNTGCGCTTGACAAGAAAAATGCCGCAAGGATGCTTAGTGCTACAGTTGCTCTTAACNTAAANNTCTCGTTCCCCTCTGGCTGGGTCCCACACCCGATCCAATCACCACAAATAAAATTGTATNGCTCATTTTTATCACTGTGGTATTTCCATGCNANATATNATTNCNCAANATTNTTAATGTTTCAATCTTATAGCTTGCTTATAGCTTGATAACTANNTAGATGGCTTTNNGNAAAGAANACCGCCATTTNANCNATGGCTNAAGCAACCCAAACACGANTGCATGACCTTTTTGTAAAATNTGTCANACGTGTCCATAACTAAGCATCGCATCCGCTACTTTAACAAACCCCGCTATATTAGCACCTTTGAGATAATTCACGGCACCACCTCCCTCCGAGCCATACTCCACGCAGGAANCGTGNATATCGCGCATCATATTCTCCAACAATTCCCGNAGGTGTTCTTCCTCCCACGCAATNCGAGCGCTATTCTGGCTCATTTCAAGACCTGAAACGCCAACCCCACCCGCATTCACCGCTTTAGCTGGTCCGAATTTAATATTTGCTTGAATGAATGCATTAATGGCTTCCTGCTCACAAGGCATGTTAGCGGCCTCAGCAACATAAGTAGTACCATTCTTTATAAGTNACTCNGCATCTTTACGGCTAACCTCGTTTTGTGTNGCAGATGGAATTATGCANTTTCCCTCGACACCCCAGGGTCGCTCTCCTTTATGAAAAGTAATGTCGTTAAATTCGTCAGCAGCCTCGTGAATTCTGCCACGCCGCACTTCTTTCAGCTCTTTAATCCAATNGACTTGTTCTTCGGTAAACCCNTTNNCGCAATGAATAAAACCACTCGAATCAGACATTGTTANNGGCTTAGCACCCAAATGAATCGCTTTCTCTGCCGCGTAGGTGGCAACATTCCCTGAGCCTGAGATTAAGACTGTTTTGTCTTCGAGGCCTTCCCCGTGGTGCTTTAACATATTCTCAAGATAAAAAACTGCCCCATACCCTGTTGCCTCAGTTCGCATNTTTGAACCNCCAAATTCTAGGCCTTTACCGGTTANNACACCCACAAAACGATTTGTAATGCGTTTATATTGACCAAACATAAAGCCGATCTCTCTTCCACCCACCCCAATATCTCCCGCAGGAATATCGGTNTCCTCGCCTATATGACGGTACAATTCTGTAACAAAAGACTGGCAGAAACGCATAACTTCAAGATCGGATTTGCCTTTTGGATTAAAATTTGCCCCGCCTTTACCACCACCCATCGGCAAGCCGGTTAAGCTATTCTTGAAGGTTTGCTCAAAACCNAAAAACTTNAATATTGACTGATTAACACTAGGATGGAAGCGGATACCCCCTTTGTAGGGGCCAATTGCTGAATTNAATTGGACACGCCAACCTCGGTTTGTTCGAATATTTCCCTTNTCGTCTGTCCACGGCACGCGAAATGATATGACTCTTTCCGGCTCAGCCATCCGCTCNANTANTTGCATTTCGTGATAAATCGGCTTATCCGCAATAAANGGAAAAATNNTAGAAGCCACTTCGAAGACNGCTTGAACGAATTCAGGCTCNCCAGGATTGCGCTTCCCCACNCCTTCCATGTACCGATCAAGATAGTTTTGGGTTTTTGCTTTGCTTGCATGAACCTTCGACATACTGATACCNTCCCNANAAGATNTNNCNCTNATTTTTTTAACAGCTNTTTTCTANCAAATTCGAAGTTAATGACTGAGTGCNAAGGNTTTTCGTTATATCCCNAAACTGNCGCCTCTTAATCCCAGCACTAACATTATAGNTTGNNCACNCTGCACTCCGCATNANCTNTTCNTATTTTTTCAACGGNGCAGGCACTTGTTTTGCTCTTTATGAACTTAATGACGGTGTACCATATTTATTCATTTNANAGAGNATTCTGGCGGAGGGACCGGGAATCGAACCCGGGCATGAGTATTACCCCATGACGGATTAGCAATCCGCTGCATTACCGCTCTGCCACCCCTCCTTTTTATCNANGACTTAACCTTTTNTCGTTGTTCTNTATCTTTCATAGCCGTTGTGGCTTAANTTATNANNANTANGNATTTATCAATGGAAATCNCTCAAATGTCCAGCAGACNANAGACTTNCGGTNTTTTCTAATTTGAAAAAATCCAATGGAGTATGGCCACCTAATTTTTGATTTTCAATTGAAGGGCCAACGACGGTGTAACACGAACCGTTGATTATGCAGAAATGAATACTCTTGACCCGACACCGCCCAAATTTTTTTACAAATTTATTCCCACGAGACATGCCATGTCCCGTTTTACTCCAGGGCGTTGAGTTAATTTCTTGTACCAACGTTCTACACAAATGAAATCCTCTAACTTTATTTGATGACGTGCATGTCTTTGGACCCATGGTATTATAGCTATATCAGCAACCGAATATTCGCTGCCTGCGACATACTCGTTGCTTTCCAAACGATCGTTCAAAACTCCATAAAGCCGATGACATTCATTTACGTAGCGCTCTATAGCGTAAGGCACCTGTTCTTTGGTACCTTCTAGAACATGGTGTGCCTGACCAAACATCGGCCCTACTCTACCCATCTGCCACATTAACCATTCCAAACACATAATCCGTTTCCTTGGATCAGTCGGAATCAATTTACCCTCCTTCTCGCCCAAATATTATAAGATGGCGCCACTCTCAAATACGGAAACTGGTTTGCAACCAGGACCATCACAATCAACGATTGCAGGTATTCGATTATTGGGAGAAAATGCCCAGAAATCTCGGGAGAATTGCTCTTTTTTCCATATATTTACAGGCTTCCCGATATTTACAGGCTTCTCGGTATACGGAAGCTCCACTCCGCTAATATTATTGATACCTTCCGCCCATTCGGGGTAGCCTGTAGATACAAATTGATAGCCATTTACAATCCCCATTTCTGCATTTCAACTAGACCCTTAGTATGCCCCTAGCATGTTTCGACCAGGATGGTAGACTACTGTTTCGATGTTTTACTTATTATAATGAAATAACTCACAGGAGAAATTACTCCATGCCGGCTTACGTCATAGCTGATATAACTGTAACAAATTCAGAGCGATACAACGAATATGCTAAAAAAACTCCAGCAACTATCGAAAAATTTGGTGGTAAATTTGTCGTGCGCGGCGGAGAGATTACGGTAATAGCTGGAGATTGGAACCCACAACGACTTGTAATAATAGAATTTCCTAACATGGCGACACTCAAAAAGTGGTATCAGTCAAAGGAATACCAAAAAATAACTCGTATCCGCGAGGAAGCTTCAACCGGATCCTTTGTTTTTGTTGATGGCGCCTAAATCCTTCCCATTTTGTTCGCCCATCAAAAATACCACGAACCTAATAGCTTGTTTTGCTAAAACCTATTTCTGCTGACCTATAGCTTTTGAATTCTAAAAAGAACTACACGGAGGGATATGAAGAATGGCTCAAACCCCAACAGAATTATTGGCACGTTTCATTATAGAGTCTCACTATTCTGATATACCTGACGAGGCCCTGGCTTATGGTCGTAGTTCTTTGTTAGATGCTAGTGCTGTCGGGATTGCCGGGTCAGCCTCTAAAGGTGCGAAGACACTCAATTCCGTTCTCCTACCTTACTCAAGNACAGGGGGCGCACAAGTGATCGGAACTGATATGCGCCTACCCGCCCCATTTGCCGCCATGGCAAATGGCAATACCATTCATGCCGATGATTTTGACGATACATTGGCTGCCGATCCGATGGCTCAAGGTTATCACGGCTCAACCCATCCCACCGGGCCNCTCCTCTCAACATTNCTCGCANTNATCGATNGCAAAANAACNNCTGGNANGGATTTCCTTATTGCNTATCACNTTGGCGTGGAAGTGATGGCNAAATTAAACTCAGCTNTNGGTTCGCGNTCTTTCTCTGCNGGTTTTCACCCAACCGCTCTCATGAGNGCCTTCGGCTCGGCTGCTTCGGCCTCTAGACTAAAGGGGCTTGACCTGCAAACGACAAAAACCGCGCTTGGTATTGCCGCTAGTCATGCTTGCGGCTTAAGGGCGAACTTTGGCTCAATGATGAAACCTTATCACCCTGGCCATGGAGCCATGTCTGGATTTTTGGCTGTAGAAATGGCTATGGGTGGATTTACAGCTGCAGCTGATGCTATTGGCGGGGACATAGGGTTTCTGAACGCATATGGCGATTCTATTGATATGGCACCATTGGAGGCGCTAGGTTGTCCATGGGCTTATTTGTCACCAGGAATGTGGATCAAACCCTACCCTAGCGGTAATCTGACCCACCCAGGCATGAGTAGAATCGATGAATTTCTAGAGAAAAATAACGCTCTACGAAAAGATGTATGCCAATTAGACATTCAAACCAAACAATCAATTTATGACACGCTAATCCATCATCACCCTAAAACCGGCCTGCAAAGTAAATTTTCTATGGAATTCTGTATCGTTAAAATATTGATTGATGGAGACCTTGGTCTTAGTGATTTTTCTGATGAGGTCGTGCAGCGTCCAGATATTCAACATATGCTTGGGAACACCAATTACTCAGCTTTTCCAGATGCAGAAAGTAAAGGTTTAGGTTATGAGAATTATACCACTTTAATAACCTTTACCCTAAAAGATGGGCGCACTTTCACTGAGCGTTCTGACTTCGGCAAAGGCTCAGCGCTTGACCCGTTCTCTTACGATGAGACAGCAGAAAAGGCACAACGTTGTTGTACCCACAGAGACTGGCCTCAAGAAAAATTTGANTNATTGGTTGAGGGCTGGAAACAGATNGANANNGTATCCGANGTTAATGNAATAACNNNAAACCTCTTTANGTNATTCATNTCATNATGCCAATNGGCCNNANTANGCTNTAGTGNGGCANNNTATACGAAAAANATTNNTATATNTCGGCATANTACTGCCAGTNATTAAATAAAAATAGAAAAGAACACTGTTTAGGATNGTNANAATGGTATGGGTANTAATTCTTATNGGACTTATGNTTGGATTTTGGNTTTTTNGAAATNANCCGTTGNCTTTTGCNTGTCTCCCCCTNCTTCTAATAGTNNTAGCGCTGTCAATNGTGTTTATCGGNGANCACTCANACACTCCTAAAGANGAGGGGGANGCTNAGAAANNANANTNAGCAAGACANNCGTCCACCAGCGAANGNACNATNNATCCTGCANNTCAAAANAGANNCCGAATGGAACATTGAACATCGTNCTGATCCNGCTAATGGACGAAAATATGTAAATGCNTTGTCNATACAATCTGATAGTGGAGAGTGNACAATTTCAATAAGACNGNAAAGACTAAACAAAAAATATACGGATATAAAATGTAAGCGAACAACATTTAAACCCTATGAGGATTTGGANCTACGGTTCGATAATTTNTCTGAGGTATACTCGATGGACCTTTATTCACATGGAGCCGGNGAAGGAGTTTTTATTCCACAACAACAGATGCCTCTATCCGGGCATCTCAACTATNATAGTTTNCTATCATTTCTNAGTAATGCCTCCGCAATTGCAATTAGCACAACATCTCTNTCTGGGAAATGGATACGGTTCACNCTACCACCTATGCCTATTGAATATANCNATNTTTCTGGTGNTGNNTATACTGACAAATAAGACGTTAAGCTCAAAAAAAGATATTTTTAAAACACTGTCGCTTNACCTTTTTTNCAGTATTAACGTATCGCCATGAAAGTAATTCTTTNTGAGCCGCCCACGTCAAACCGGATCGTAACACTTGACATTCTGCGCGGGANCGCNGTGTGGTTTATGATCNTGTATCACTTCGTGTGGGATCTCAACGACTTCGGGTTTATCGAGCTGGAATTNTTCAGCAACCCGATCTGGNTTTTAGCGCGAACCGTGATCCTCTCAATATTTTTATTNGTNGCTGGAATTTCGATNGTGCTGGCACATGNAAACGGGCACAANTGGCGTGCATTCTGGCGGCGTTGGATTNGTATCACTGGGGGCGCANTACTTNTTTCGCTCGGAACATTATTGGTAATGCCACAAGTCTATGTTTTTTTTGGCGTTCTCCATTGCATAGCTGNAGCAAGTTTCATTGCACTNCCCTTTCTTAAAACNAATTTTTTTATCACCTTTATGATTGCCGTGCTGTTTTGCTTTTTGCCTAGCCTCGCCAGCGACCCTTTTTTTAATCGTGACTGGTTACAATGGATTGGCCTCGTCACTTCGCCTCCTCATAGTATAGATTATGTTCCAATCTTTCCTTGGGCAGGAATAGTACTTCTTGGTGTCGCNTGCTGCCGTTGGCAACGAACGANAGGGTTTANGNCAATCAGTAATTGGTGTCCGAAAAATAACGTCTTTAAAATTACTCAGTGGGTGGGACAACATTCCCTCGTAGTATATATTTTACATCAGCCGGCACTGATAGGAATAATANGGCTCGTGCAGCTAACAATGAAGTAATATGAATGCGTGTTTTNAATGTAAATGTACGTCCCACAGGCAAACTGCCAAAGCATGAACAGCTTGCGTGGGTTTTNGCCGAAACCGCGTCCGACANGGCGCCATTAGATGACACCGCTGCTGAAATGGCGGCGCTTCGCGTGGTAGATAATTTAGGAGTNGCATTAGCCGCGCTGAACGCACCTTCGGTAGCTAANGCACNATCTGAAGCACTTGCGCATCCGCGCTCNGGCGGAGCCACTTTGTTCGGTNTAGCTAGCTGTGATACGGTCCATTGCGAGTGGGCTACATGGGCAAATGCAACCGCTGTTCGCGAACTAGACTTCCATGATAATTTTTATGGAGCAGACGTAGCACACCCTGGNGATACCATGTCCGGAATACTTGCAGTCGCGCAACAAATGCGCTGCAACGGAAAACAATTCGTNCAAGGANTNCTNACGGCCTATGAAGTTCAAATTGCGCTAGCNCATAACATTCCACTTGCTAAAAATCGGCTTGATCACACTGCCCACATAGTTCCATCGGTAATCTGTGGCATAGGAACAATGCTTGGGCTTGAAACTGAAATTATTTTTCAAGCTATACAGCATGGTGTTCAAGTCAGCGCAACCACCGGCCAAGNCCGCTGTGGGGAATTAACTAGCTGGAAAGCAAATGCNCCAGCNCANGNTTCAATGCAAGCAATTCATGCNATTGATCGAGCAATGCGNGGTGGATGTAGNCCGGGGTGTATCTACGAGGGTGAATGCGGCTTTATCGCTTCTTACTTNGAGAGTCGTCCAGAAGNATACGACGTGATGCTACCTGATAAAGGAGAGCCAAAACGCCGCATACTTGAAACGTATACTAAAGAACATGCCGCGGGTTANCACGGACAAGTGCCNATAGACCTTGCTATTAACATGCGTGATAAACTTGAACGTGCTGATGAAATACGCAGNATANTTCTTCANACAAAACAAAAAACACANANTATGATGGGAGCTGGGTCNGGNAATAAATCNAAATGGGATCCGTCAGCTTCGAGAGAAACACTCGATCATAGCGCAATGTATTGCTTTGCCGTAGCACTCGANGATGGGGAATGGCATCATAAAAAGAGTTACTTGGCCGAACGAGCTAATCGACCGAGCACGGTTTCACTATGGAAGAAAATCACNACNATGGAGGACACGGCTTGGAACCTTCGGTTTGATGACCGAGAGCCTCTTAGAAAAAGACCACGGAGTTCGTGCAGAGGTGGTGTACNATGACGGNACCGTGATNGANTCTGAGATGGCTGTGCCCAANGCTCACCCGCGAGGNCAACGCCCGTTTGGGCATACTGAATACATAAACAAATTTTTNNGNCTCACTGAAGGTGTAATCGCAAAGGCGGANTCAGACCGCTTTTTAGCGGCAATAANNCGCCTCACTTCACTNACNAACNATGAGTTGTNTNATTTCTTGCCCGTAACAATTGCCTCTCACATTCANNNTGNGCAGCANAGAGACGGTCTTTTNTAAAACAGGCTTATGACAACATATAGACAACATACAAATGACCACGCCGGGGAATAAAATAATTGCGTAATGTTATAGTAAAGAAACCCCTNATCTCATGGACCNNAATCACATTAATNGTTTGCGTTACGTTGGCGTNAACGATTGACCCTTGGCTAACAAANTGGCTTAAAATAAAGGTTTCCGATAGTTACGCTCATTATTGGCGCATCATCACCGACCTCGGACGTNCAGGTACGTATNTAAGTCTTTCTTTTATTTGTTTCATTTGCTTTGCATTAATTGTGATCAAGAAGGACCAATCTGAGTTTAGATGGAGCAGNCATTTTTGTGCAGGTGCACGGAATTCATTATTTGTTTTTTACACNCTGGTGATTTCAGGCATCTCAATAAATTTTTTGAAATTTNTAATAGGGCGCCAACGCCCCAAGGCTATGTTTGAGGATGGGTTCTATGGTCTGATCCCATTCAATACCAATCACGCAATGAATTCCTTTCCGTCGGGGCATTCACAAACGGGCTGGGCACTTGCAATGAGCCTTGCTCTGATTTTCCCTCGGGCGACACCAGTATTGATCACTTTCGCTACCTTAGTTGCCATCAGCCGAGTGATTCTAACNGTCCATTTTCTCAGTGATGTGATAGCNGGTGCCCTAATTTCAATAATAACTGCAGTTCTGCTGAAGCGTCATTTTTTGGATNATGCTAAGATCGATAGCATCACNGGTGCAAATGTGACNGATAAGATCGCNAAAAAATATGGANCGTGGTTTTTGNAAATCATTNTCATAATCCCANGGATAGNCCGAAACGATCNNAAGAATATTNATTNAAAAAGTCCTAGAAAAAGAAAANCTNNTGAGCTTTAGATAGTCTATAAAACGAACCAAAGAGCCTTAATANNTGCAAAAAACTATCACCTTATATGAAAATTTTCGGAGTCTTTTCTACGTTCCATTCTATCTAGCCTTNGAAATTGGCTCTTTTGTTGGAGAGGGTTTATCCATGGAATTTGGCGAATGTGAAAAACCCGGAAAAGGNGCGGAGGCTTCCGCAGGNCGACACGATGCACTTTCTTGGGGCGGACCAATGAGAGTNCTNCATTTTCATGACAAAGATCCTTTATGTGAAATGGTTTGTTTTTGCGAAGTCGTTTGTCGCGATCCATTTTACGTTGTGAGTAATAAAAAATTTAAAGATTTCAAATTGGGCGAGCTGAAAGACATTACACTTGGCAGTTTTAGCGAGGCCGTAACACCTTGGCTCTGCCTACAGGACGACTNTCGCAGGGCTGATATTGATCCCAATACTATTNCTCGTATTTCCACTCAAACGGTGTGTCAAAATATAGAATCTTGGAAAGATGGAGATATAGCGGCAGTGCAATTGCATGAACCATTTGCCGAAATTTTAATTCGGGAAGGTGGACACATTTTGTACCAACAAGCGCACAGAGGCGCATGCTCCTATACGAGCCTTTATGCTGACCGCTCAATGTTAGATGCGAGACCTGATGATATGCAGGCAATAACAAATGCAATGGCGAAATCTCTTGGCTGGGTGCACTGTCATAGTGCGGCAGAAATAGCCAGCGCAGTTAAACCATTTTTTAGGGAATTCTCGGGAGATATATTGACGTCTGCCATTGAACGTTACAAAAAAAATGGCATTTGGAATAAAAATACGCTGTTAGATGTGGAGGGGTTTGAACGTTTACGTACTGCTTTATTAACCGGCGGCTTAATCAATCGCGTGATACCATATGATGAAGTTGTTGAGACGCGGTTTGCCATTAAAACTTAGGGTTTACGTTGGGGAGTTGGTATAATGGGCTGTCCTGTTGTGCACTTTGAGATAAATGCTACCGACCGTAAAGAACTCAAGGACTTTTACCAGGGTCTTTTTGGTTGGGAAGTAAAAGATAAAAACCCATTGAGTTATGGGCGTGTAGATACCAAGTCGGGTGATAAGGGTATTGGTGGTGGAATTTTCGAGAACGAAAACGCCCCTGGAGTTCTCATTTATATCGAGGTGGACGACCCCGAACAATATCTAGACCGAATTGAGGAGATGGGCGGCGAAGTTATTGTCCCAGCAACGAATATTCCGGGTATGCTTACTTTTGCAATTTTTGAAGATCCGCAAGGCAACAAATTGGGTCTAATTAAAACTGATTAGTCTCAAAAACCAAGGGACTTCATTGACAGCATGAATTGAGGGAGGCACATCTGNAATTCGAANAACGTTTACCACGTATGCTTCCAAACGAAAATTTTACGCTTGCCGAGAGCAAGGNACTGTAAAAAATCCAAAGTTGCACTTTTTNANGTTTTTCAAAGATATACACGACTNGAGGTTTTAATTTATNTGCGCAACCGTGATAATCGTTGTGATGTATAGTAGGGATATTCACTCCACGTCATGTAAGGTGATGATTGATGGCTATTGATGAGTATTGCNTTATCGCAGTGGTTAAACGCGATTGTCCTACTTGTGAGCTNGTGGTGCCAGTATTACAGCAGCTTAGGCATACAGTCGCTAACATAAGGATTTATTGTCAGGATGACCCTGATTTTCCGTCCATACCTGGCGGTGCAATTGACGACAGGACCTTGGAGAACAGTTTCAAATTANNAGTCGACATCGTCCCCACCCTAATTCTTACCAGNGGAAGCGAAGAGATCGATCGGGTCCACGGATGGAACCGGAGCGACTGGGAAAAAATGACTGGGATTGAAGGGTTGGGTCTCGCACTGCCGCCCAATCAACCTGGCTGCGGATCCAAATCGGTCGAGCCAGGAGTGCACGAAAAACTTCAGGCAATATATGGTGAGATTGGATTTAAGTCGCGCAAGATAGAGTTTTCTGAATGGGATGACCCAGTGGAGCAGGCGTACGATAGGGGCTGGACAGACGGTCTTCCAATAGTCCCTCCAACTGATGACAGGATACTTCGAATGCTTGCAGGCACAAATCGCTCCCCTGATGAGACACTCGGACTCATGCCCCCAGATTTTAAGGAGTGCACGATTGAAAAGGTTGCGATTAATGCTGTTATGGCAGGGGCCCGTCCTGAGTATATGCCAGTCATTCTTGCCTCGATAGAAGCAGCACTCAATCCGAAATTCACTCTTCACGGGGTGTTATGTACTTTATTTTTCTCTGGTCCGGTAATTATCGTAAATGGTCCCATTACTAAATCAATTGGCATGAACTGGGGTCATAATGTCTTTGGTCAAGGAAATCGCGCAAACGCTACCATAGGACGCACTTTGCAGCTGGTTGTAAGAAATGTAGGCGGTGGACGTCCTGGTGAAATCGATCGTGCTGTTTTTGGCAACCCTGGTAAGTATACTTTCTGTTTTGCAGAAGACGAAACTGATCCAGAATGGGAGCCACTTCATATTTCACGAGGATGCGAAGCGGGCTCTAATGCTGTGACACTTCACCATGGTCATGGCACACAAGCTTTTGCAGATGACACAGCACGATCAGCTGATCAGCTTGCNAAATCACTTGCCATGTCACTGGTCAATGAATTGCACCCAAAAAAAGTTCAATGCGCCAATATAATCGTTGCTATCTCGCCAGAACATTACAGCATCTATAAGAACGATGGTTGGGGGCGTAAAGATATTGAAGATGCATTACACCACTACACCACACGACCGGGAGCAGATCTTGTGAAAGGGGCACACGGCATTGATACGGGAATTGACCCTAAGTTGGCTGAAGAAATGGTGCCCAAATTCTGGAGAGATCATGGCATTCTGCTTATCCGTGCAGGAGGAACAGCAGGATTACAAACGGCCATTATAGGCGGGTGGGGCGGNGGTCGTAACCGTAATGAAATCCAGCCTGTAACGCACCAATTTTAATTTTTACACAACCATGGAGTAGTCATGCCCGAAACACAATTCCTACGAGATCCAACCAGCGAAGCCTTGACAACACTGCGTAAACCAACATCCTTCCCAGAAAATATTGAGAAAAGGACCATCGCACTTCTTGATATTGCTAAGGAACGGTCTGACGAGTTTCTCGACCATATTGAATCCAAGTTCACAGAGAAGGGAATTGACGTGAGGCGGTATCGTAAAGCTAGCAATTCAAAAAACGCTGACTTACATACCATTCAGTCTATCGTGCGCGAGGCAGACATTGTTATTGAAAGTCTGGCAGATTGAGGGTCATGCACATCGTGCAGTTTGCATGATTTAAATGCTCTTGATCAATTAAAGGTCCCTGGTTTGCTTGTAGCAACGACNGAGTTTGTGTCAGCANCAAAGGCGCAAGCGACATCTCTTGGCTTCGAGCCAGCTACGATATGGGTTGAACACCCTATTCAAAATCGCACCAAAAAAGAGTTAGAGATGATTGCCTATCAAGCTTTCGATTCAATAATTGAAATCCTCNCGTCTGTCACAATAGAATGAAATCAGATAATATTAATCAAGCGGTGGCCATCTTAGAGGAAAATCGCCTTGCTAATACTGCGCTCGACAAGTTGAATAGCGGTGTACGCCCCTTAGATATGGGAGCCGCATACAGGATTCAAAACAGCCTGAATGATAAACTTAGTCGAAGTCAGCTAGGAAGCAGGTCCGGCTACAAAATTGGCTGCACCACTCCGGTTCTTCAGCGGTACTTAGACATACACGAACCCATATATGGCGAGATTTTTAGTTCTACTATTTTTAGGGATACAGCAGTTTTAGATTTAGCTAATTATGTAGAATTAGGAATTGAAACAGAAATAGCAGTCCGGTTAGATACTGATCTTCCCAATAACGGAGATCCCTACGATTTTGAGCTTATTGCTGATGCCATAGATTCTGTCATGATATCAATAGAGCTTGTTGACGCGAGATATAAAAATTTTGAGGCCCTAGATACGCCCACCTTGACAGCTGATAATTTTTTCAATGCTGGTATCGTTCTAGGTCGACCCATCGCAGACTGGCANGAGCTCGACCTTGCCTCTTTAGANGCGATTGTTACACTAAATTCAAAAGAATTAGGCCGTGGAAAGAGTTCGTTGATTATGGGACATCCACTAAACGCTCTTACATGGCTTGCTAATAAACTTTGCGAGCAAGGCCANATGCTAAGAGGCGGCAATATTNTCACTTTGGGCTCGATGGTAAAAACTCATTGGGTAAAACCGGGNGATACNTTACACCATCATATGGCTGGACTAGGATCTGTCTCAGTTNCNGTAAAAGGTTAATTANTTTTTNTGCAAAACTTTTATCAGCGACCCCCTTGCTTAGTNTCGGCCGAGCGTCTTTATTNTTGTTAATTNANTNAAAAATTTACGGAAGGGAAACTCATGTCTTACGAAAGTATGATTGCAGANATGATAATTCTAGACGGCNATAACAACGATCCCATTCAGGCTTATACTGCCCGCCCAATGGGGCCCGGTCCATTCCCTGGAATAGTACTGATACATCATTTGCCGGGATGGGATGAATGGTACCGCGAAACAACGCGTAAATTTGCACACCACGGGTATGCAGCAATAAGTCCTAATCTTTACGAACGCGCTGGCGAGGGCAGCGCAGAAGATGTTGCAGCCAAGGTTCGTGCGGAAGGGGGCATTTCAGATGCCCAAATGGTTGGAGACGTTGACGCCGCAATGGACTGGCTTAAATCTCAGCAATTCTCTACAGGTAAAGCAGCCGTTTTCGGCACATGCTCTGGCGGCCGCCACGCCGTAATTTATTGCTCAAAAACCGATAAAGCGGATGCATGTCTAGATCTCTGGGGAGGTCGCGTGGTTATGGCTGAGGAGGACCTAAATAAAAAGTTACCTCAAGCTCCTATAGATATGACGGCAGAGCTCACCTGCCCAATTCTTGGCTTATTTGGCAATGAAGACCAAGCACCCAGTGCTGAGCAAGTAGATCAACATGAAAAGCAACTTCAGGAACACGGGAAGACCTATGAGTTTCATCGGTATGATGGCGCGGGGCACGGTTTCTTTTACTATAATAGGCCTCTTCATCGAGTTGAACAATGCAATGATGGCTGGGAAAAATTATTCGCCTTTGTAAAAAAACATGTTGGATAAATATTTTAGGGAACTTTTAAAATGTGCACATCAATACTTGAACTAGTGGCCTGCAATGGGTCAGGAAAGAGTCCAGAAGGATGGGTCAACCTCACACATGCTGCAATCTCATATGACCACCCTCATCACGCCATGCTAAATGATGCTGTGACTATAGACTTTGTAAATAAAGGTCTTGGAGCCGGAACTCGAGTAGGTGTTGAGTTGGACTTGAAATCAGCAAAAGCACTTCATCAGGCATTGGAGAAAGTGATTATGGATGTAGAGGATGATGTCAAGTCACGACCACGCTCTAATGACATTATGAAGGCAGCATAACCTTCGATCGTCTTTCAAAAACACTGGGAGAAGTAGTTTAATTCCGAGAAAAATACTGCCGATTTTGAGGAAAGGGGCAAGCTTTTGGCAGTTTATTGGCTACTTTTGTTGCCTAAGCTTTTAACTTACCGCGAAGTAATTCATTTACCGCTTTGGGATCTGCTTTGCCCGCAGTCGCTTGCATTACCTGCCCGACAAACCAACCTATGGCTTTCGAATTACCGCCTCGAACCTCCTCCGCATTTTTCGGGTTTTCCAAAATTACTTTATTTACAATTAACTCGATCGTCCCGGCATCACTTATCTGCCTAAGGCCCTCTGATTCGACAATTTCGTTGGCATCATTACCCGTTTGCCACATTTTTTCGAAAACTTCCTTTGCCGTCCGCCCAGATATTGTATTATTGCTGATCAAATCGATGAGCTTACCAAGTTTTTCTGCACTAACTGGAGACTTCTTTAGTGATAGGCCATCTTTTTTAAGATGCCCAAATAATTCACCTGTGATCCAGTTGGCAACTTGTTTTGCATCACGNTTCTTTGCCACAGAATCAAAATAATCACCNGTATCACGCTCAGCCACAAGNACACTCGCATCATAGANACTCAGGCCATAATCAGCGACNAAGCGNTTTTTNCGAGCATCTGGAAGCTCCGGGAGGCCTGCTTTTAATTCATCGACATAGGCTTGCTCCAAATCCAATGGTAATAAATCTGGATCTGGAAAGTATCGATAGTCATGCGCGTCTTCTTTCGAGCGCATCAGACGTGTTTCGTTACGATCAGGATCATACAGACGTGTCTCTTGATCTATTAGCCCCCCATTCTCAAGAATTTCAATCTGGCGGTGTGCCTCAAAATTGATTGCTTGACGAACGAAACGTAAAGAGTTCACATTTTTTATCTCACAACGCGTGCCAAGCTTGTCGCCAGGGTTTCGCACAGAGACATTTACATCTGCTCTCATACTTCCATTCTGCATATTACCATCGCATGCCTCGATATACCGGAGTATGGAACGTAACTTTGCGATATACGCGACAGCCTCATCTGCTGACCTCATGTCTGGCTTTGACACGATCTCCATCAAAGTTACTCCGGAGCGGTTCAAATCAATGTATGATTTGGTGGGATTAAGATCATGTATCGATTTTCCTGCATCCTGCTCCAGGTGCAGACGTTCAACTCTGATAGTCTTACCACCACCGTCTGGGAGATCAATTTCAACAGCACCTTCTCCAACAATAGGTAACTCGTATTGAGAAATCTGATAGCCCTGTGGAAGGTCTGGGTAAAAATAATTCTTTCGTGCAAATACTGATCTCAAATTTATTATTGCATTGACAGCNAGACCGGTGCGCACAGCTTGCCGCACACTTTCTTCATTTAAAACGGGAAGCATCCCGGGCATNGCGGCATCTACAAAGCTCACCTGTGCGTTTGGTTCCGCACCGAATTCAGCTGTCGCNCCCGAAAAAAGCTTAGATCCAGCTATAACCTGGGCGTGGATTTCCAAACCAATGACNACTTCCCAATCACNCTTAGTACCTTTTAATAATTCAGCCATTGAAAATCTCTGATTATGTTCCGGCATGCTATTAGAGAATGGAAACGGTATTTAGTAACAATTTTCTCTATTTCTAAAATTTAGTTTNANTNAAATTTACATTCTCAGAAATATTAGAAATNCGTTCNNCTANGGACNAAAAATCAGCCTATTAACCTCNGTGTCATNATNAANNAAAAAACTCATTATANGTTTTAAGCTGCTAATNTTGGTTTCTCTTTGAAATTNGCAGCCAACTCCAACAANCCAGCCCCTCTGAATAATAATTCTTCATCGAATGGCTTANCNATTAATTGCAGGCCTAGGGGTAAGCCTTCAGAAGAGAGACCTACCGGCACCGATATAGCGGGTAGGCCTGCCATACTAGCAGGCACAGTAAAAATATCATTTAAATACATTGCTATCGGATCGTTTATTTTTTCTCCTTGAACGAATGCAGCACTTGGTGCTGTCGGGGTTAGCAATAGATCAACACTCTTCCAGCTATTCCTGAAGTCNTCAGCAATTTTGGTGCGCACCTTCTGAGCTTTTAGATAATAGGCATCGTAGTAACCTGCAGATAGGACATAAGTGCCAATCATTATTCTTCGCCGTACCTCCNGCCCAAACCCCTCAGCACGGGTATTCTCATACATTTCTTGAAGGTCCTTACCCTCAATACGAAGTCCATAACGAACACCATCATATCGCGCTANGTTTGAGGAGGCCTCGGCCGGCGCTACAATGTAATAGGTGGGCAAAGCATACTTAGTGTGTGGTAGACTTACATCTCTAACTTCCGCTCCGGCCTCTTTAAACCAAGTGATACCTTTATCCCAAATGCATCGAATCTCTTCCGGCATCCCTTCCAAGAAATATTCTTGCGGAACACCCACGCGCACACCTTTTACATCCTTTTGAAGAGCGGCTTCGTAGTCAGGCACATCAATGTTAATACATGTAGAATCTTTTGCGTCATACCCTGCCATCTCTTCTAGCATAATCGCGCTATCTCGTACTGTGCGCGTAAGCGGTCCTGCTTGATCAAGGGATGACGCAAAAGCAATCATACCCCAGCGCGAACAACGCCCATAGGTAGGCTTTATACCAACAACACCGCAAAAACTTGCAGGTTGACGGATTGACCCTCCAGTATCTGTACCAAGAGCCCCCATGACTGCTCGCGCTGCAACAGCCGCTGCAGATCCACCGGATGATCCACCTGGAACCAACTTCACTTTCGGTTCATTGACACGCTGCCATGGGTTTGTCACAGGGCCATAGTAACTGGTCTCATTTGATGATCCCATAGCAAATTCATCCATATTCGTCTTACCAAGCATTACGGCACCCGCATTCCATAGATTTTTAGTGACGGTTGACTCGTAACAAGGTGTAAATCCCGTTAACATTTTGCTCGCAGCGGATGCCATTACGCCATGGGTACAGAATAAGTCTTTTACAGCGATTGGAATACCTTCCAGCTTGCCTTGATTACCTGACAAACGTTGGGTGTCTGATTTTTTAGCTTTAGACAATGCCTGTTCACAGGTTTCAGTAATAAACAAGTTAAGGCTGGAAGTTGCCTCCATAGCTCTAATATGCGCTTCTGTTAACTCTACCGATGAAATGTCTCCAGCAATGAGCATATTTCGAGCTTCAGCGATAGTGAGATCGGTTAAGATCATTATTCGACGACCTTTGGCACAGTAAAAAAATGCTCAACGGCCTCTGGGGCATTAGCAATAATTCTCTCGGGATATCCTCCGTCATTCGGATTATCTTTCCGCAATGAGGCTGATGCTTGAACAACAGAAGTCATTGGATCAATGTCAGTAGTATCGACTTTATCTAACTCTTCAATCCAATCAAAAATATTTGATAATTCCGATGCGAGCTCTTCTCTCTCTTCAGCAGATACCTTTATGCGCGCTAAAAGTGCAATTTTCTGAATAATCTTGTGGTCAATACTCATAATCAACGCTATCCCAATTAGCCAATTTTCTGTGAAGGCTAGCAATCACCCTTGCAGGTACCAATAACAACACCGTAACTTTTATTATGACAATAGAAAAATTAATCACTTTAGCCAAAAAAAAACCCAAAAATGGTCGTTGGCTTGGTGTTGACCTCGGATCGAAGACATTGGGACTAGCGATTACCGATCCAAATTTAATTGTTGCAACCCCTTTGAAAACACTTCCGCGAACTAAGTTTTCAAAAGACCTGCCTGATCTCCAAAAAGTGATTATTGAGTACACTGTAAGCAGTTTTGTATTTGGCCTTCCAACTAATATGAACGGCGAAGAAGGGCGACGTGCTCAAGCAACTCGTGATTTTGTATCTAATTTATTGACACATATAAGTCTCCCGGTTGTTTTCTGGGACGAACGCCTTTCAACCGTTGCAGTTCAAAGATTAATGATTGATGAAGCTAATCTTAGTCGACAAAAAAGAGCTCGTTCTGTCGACAAAATGGCAGCCGCCTTCATCTTGCAAGGTGCACTCGATGCGTTAAAAAATCATGTATGAGAGACATAAAGTCGCAATCCAAATAAACCCTTNTAGTACAAAAATATTGATTTTGAAGTTAAAGACTCTTGCCACCTCAGCTACTTCGCCATTATATATTGTGTTTAATGGACTCCAAGCGGAAAGCGGTTAAAAGTCCGCACCCCCCCCCTGCTCGCGCATTTCCCCACAAACATCTTTTGGGGATAGAGGGACTTAGTTCACAAGAAATTCAAATACTATTAGATCTTGCAGACTCGTATGTTGAACAGAATAGAGCCGACAATAAAAAAACCGATCTATTGCGTGGGCGCACTCTAATCAATTTATTCTTCGAAAATTCAACAAGGACTAGAACCTCTTTCGAACTTGCCGGGAAAAGACTTGGTGGGGATACTATAAACATGGCTGTTTCCACCAGTTCCATTAAAAAAGGCGAGACGTTAATTGATACCGCAATGACACTGAATGCAATGCACCCCGATATCTTATGCGTTCGCCATCCGCATTCTGGAGCAGTACAGTTGCTTTCAGAGAAGGTAAACTGCTCGGTGGTTAACGGTGGTGACGGCACGCATGAACACCCCACTCAAGCGTTACTGGATGCACAAACAATTCGGCGAAGGTACGGAAAAATAGAGGGGTTATCGGTAGCGATTTCCGGTGACGTCGTACACAGCCGTGTCGCACGGTCAAACATGTATCTTTTGACCACAATGGGGGCAAAAGTGCGCCTCGTCGCCCCACCTACGCTACTCCCCACAGACGTTGAAAGATATGGCGTAGATATATTTCACAACCTCGAAGATGGAATCTCTGGTTGCGATATCGTAATGATGCTGCGACTTCAAACCGAACGTATGCAAGGTATGTATGTTCCATCGATACGAGAATATTTTCGTTTCTACGGATTAACCAAAGAAAAACTCAATGCAGCTAATCCTGATGCGCTCGTGATGCACCCTGGCCCTATGAACCGCGGTGTGGAGATCGACAGTGAGTTAGCTGACGATATAGATCGATCTCTCATAAGAGAGCAGGTTGAAATGGGAGTAGCAGTACGAATGGCGGTATTTGAAGTTTTAACGCGCAACAAATTGAATAAAGTTCAATGAGCTTGGGGCCGACCCTATATTTCAATGTACGTCTCCTCGACCCGGCAACGGGTCTTGACACTATAGGTGCTCTTCTTACACAGGATGGTATCGTTGTCGATTATGGTCCTGGATTAGACAAAAATAGTTTGCCGAGCAAAGCAAAGATGATTGATTGCACTGGTCTATGCCTTTCGCCGGGTTTTATCGATATCCGAGTTCATTTAAGAGAGCCAGGTGAGGAGTATAAAGAAACAATCGAGACTGCTGGGCAGGCAGCAGCGACAGGCGGTGTAACCGCAATGGTATGCCTTCCAAACACTCAACCACCTGTTGACGATGTATCTGTAGTTGAGTTCATAGCCCGTCGTGCCCGTGAAGCAAAGCTTGTAAAGGTTTACACTTACGGAACCGTCACTCGCGCAACGGAGGGAGAACAATTAACAGAGATGGGGCTCTTGTCTGAAGCCGGTGCTGTAGCGTTCACAGATGGTACAAAAGCGATCTCAAATGCCATGGTGATGAGTCGAGCCCTTAGTTATGCGAGTGGCTTTGGATTAATCATTGTCCAGCATCCGGAGGAGCCATTCCTTGCTAAAGATGGCGTCATGAACGAAAGCGAGATATCGACACGGCTGGGGCTACCGGGCATTCCAAATGCCGCCGAGGCGATCATGCTAGAACGCGATATCAGATTAGTCGAAATGACCGGCGGACGTTATCATGCTGCACATATTTCTACTGCAGATGGCATTGCAATCATCCGCGCCGCTAAGAGTCGAGGCCTCAGTATAACCTGCGACACAGCACCACATTATTTTGCGCTAAATGAAAATGCGATTGGCGACTATCGAAGTTTTGCTAAATTATCACCGCCATTGCGGAGCGAGGATGATCGTCTCGCCGTGGTTAGCGCATTGGCTGACGGCACGATTGATATTATTGCCAGCGACCACTCGCCCCAAGATCAGGAGTCCAAGCGACTACCATTCATCCAAGCAGAATGCGGTGCCATAGGATTAGAGACCCTTCTGCCACTTACGCTTGAATTAGTTCACAACGGTGAACTTTCATTACTTAAAGCATTAGAGAAAATTACCTCAAAACCAGCGACCCTCTTCAATTTGCCAGGAGGTAAATTACAGCGCGGAGCGCCGGCAGATGTTGTACTTTTTGACCCTGACAAGCCTTGGGTACTTCGAGAAGAGAATTTTTCTAGCAAATCCAAAAATTCCCCGTACGACGGACGACCCGTCCAAGGAATAGTGCACGAAACTATTGTTGATGGTAGAAGCGTATTCAAATTCGCACCGTAGGATCGACTTTTGGACACTCAATTTTTATCTTTCCCAATCATTGCTTTTATAAGCTATTTGCTNGGGTCAATCTCATTCGGGTTGATTTTTACAAAACTTGCCGGCCATGGTGACATACGAAAGGTTGGCTCNGGTAACATTGGCGCAACCAATGTTCTTCGCACGGGTAATAAATTACTAGCATTTGCAACACTAATTTTCGATGCGGGAAAAGGTTCAGTCGCAGTACTTCTGGCAGGAAATTATGGTAATGACGCTATGAATGTTGCCGCCGTTGCTGTCTTGATCGGTCATATTTTCCCTGTGTGGCTAAATTTCGCAGGCGGAAAAGGCGTTGCAACCGGGGCAGGCATTTANATCGCCATGTCTTGGCCCGTGGNTGCATGCGCCCTGGGCGCTTGGGTATTCACGGCTGTAATAACACGATATTCGTCNCTCGCAGCTCTAGTTGCTGTCGGCCTCACTCCGGTGATTGCTTTTTTGTTAGAGCCTAGTTTAATTTCTACGACTGCTCTGCTTGCATTGCTCATTATTTACCGCCACAGAGAAAACATTGAAAGACTTCTCGCTGGCACAGAAGACAAGATAGGTANCAGCGGAAACAAAAAAAAATAGCGCTTTAAAAAACACCTTGATCCGATCATCTTGAGAAACGAAAAAAAACATTACCTAATGAAAGATTANATTTCAGTTTCTCCTGCAATTTTTTCCTATGTG
This sequence comes from Rhodospirillaceae bacterium, assembly GCA_002718015.1. GTDB lineage: Bacteria > Pseudomonadota > Alphaproteobacteria > UBA8366 > UBA8366 > UBA8366. Next base: position 34,180 of record PBCW01000009.1, on the reverse strand, counting down.
ANGTNGTATGTTTTCTTTTAGTTTCGCTAACCNCGNGTTGGTTTTGCACATTGTANACGCACCTNAAAATTACGATTAATTGTGAAACAATNGACCAAAGGCCAGCGTGTTNAAAACCAAATGAAACGTTTGCGTCTTTTTACACCGNTAGCCTATTCATCNAAACAGTNAAATGCTCAGNTCTACAAAAAATAAGTTTCGCAATGTTNAANCAAATTTATTTTAANTCGCAAATAGGGAAAATTATTTTTNATGNTAACTATATGTTTTTAANTATATTTCAAGNAACGTCGCTAACTTNGAAAGGTCATAGCCGGATACTTATTTTACAAATCNGTAAATTTTTTCGTGTGCTTTTAGTTGACGAAACGCCTTACCGATGCCAATTCNTAGCGNGATCAGTTCTCTTNAAAGGCAATCAATGGACGTTGTTATTGTTGAATCGCCTGCAAAGGCTAAAACCATAAACAAATACCTNGGGGGNAATTTCCGNGTGTTNGCNANCTATGGCCACGTNCGAGATCTGCCTGNNAAGGACGGGTCGGTAAANCCCGACGATAATTTNNCAATGTCNTGGGAAGTGGCANCNGATNNAAANAAGAGAGTTGATGCTATAGCCGAAGCNCTTNAAGGTGCNGAACATCTATATCTAGCNACCGACCCAGATCGAGAAGGGGANGCAATNTCNTGGCATGTNCANGAGNTGTTNNAACAANGNAATGCTCTCNATAATNTNANAGTTAAACGAGTNGNNTTCNANGANATNACAAAAACGGCGGTTCTTGATGCGATTGCNCACCCNCGTGATGTTAATCAAGATTTGGTAGANGCATNTNTTGCACGCCGNGCCTTAGACTANCTNNTTGGATTTACNCTNTCACCNGTNCTCTGGCGTAAATTNCCAGGATCGCGTTCAGCCGGGCGCGTACAGTCNGTNGCNNTNCGNTTAATCTGNGAACGGGAATCNGANATNGAAATATTNAAACCAAGNGAATATTGGTCNATAACAGGCNGCTTTACAACCTCATCCNNAGANANNTTCGATGNNCGNCTTACTCANTTNNANGGGNANCGCCTNAANNNATTAGATATAACTAGTNNNAAAAGNGCGGATGNAGCAAAACTCGCAATTGAANAACGNANNTTCCANATCGGTGANATCGAAAGAAAAACCNNGCGCCGNNATCCANCNCCGCCTTTNACTACCTCAACNCTGCAACAAGAGGCGAGCCGTAAGCTTNGCTTTAGTGCNTCACGCACNATGCAAACTGCCCAAAANCTTTATGAGGGCATTAACATTGACGGAGAAANTGTCGGCTTAATNACNTATATGCGNACAGACAGCGTNACTTTGAGNAATGATGCAATATCTGCNAGTCGTNAATTGATTANANAAGATTACGGANCTGCNTANCTNCCTGANAGCCCNCGNNTNTANAANACAAAAGCAAAAAATGCNCANGAAGCTCATGAGGCNATNCGNCCGACCGACTTTCTTCGGCGNCCNNCNCAACTAGCCNAGTTGCTTGATGGCCCTCAACTCAGCCTCTANGANTTAATTTGGAACCGCACNGTAGCCTGCGAAATGGANAGNGCANCCTTTGATCAAGTAGCAGNCGANCTTGCNTGNTCNGANGNAATGGTNACGCTTCGGGCNAACGGATCGGTATTAAGATTTGANGGTTTTTTAAANCTTTANAANGAAGGTGAAGACGATAAATCAGGNGAGGANGACNCTGACNNACGCTTACCTNCAATGGAGAAGGGNCAGGCNGTNCNGCAACAGNATGTTGNNAGCANACAGCACTTTACNCAGCCACCACCTCGTTANACCGAAGCNAGCTTNGTAAAAAAAATGGAAGAACTCGGCATTGGTCGGCCATCAACGTACGCCTCCATCTTCAAAGTACTTCAGGACAGAAACTATGTCATTCTGGATAAGCGCCGATTTGAGCCTGAAGACAGAGGTCGTGTNGTCACNGCTTTTCTNGCAAATTTTTTTNNACGNTACGTTGATTATGATTTTACAGCTNATCTCGAAGAACAGATTGGATAATATATCGGGNGGNACNGTAGATTGGAAANANGTATTAGAAGATTTCTGGNTTGCNTTTTCCATTGCNGTTGATGGNACNAAAGAATTACGCATNTCNGATGTACTCGATCGTTTAGANGAGGACCTTGGTCCACATTTCTTTGGAGAAGGTGCCGAAGGTGAGCAAGCGCGAAAGTGTCCTGCCTGTGAANACGGGCGTCTTAATCTTAAAATTGGTAGATATGGAGCCTTTATCGGTTGCAATAATTATCCTGAATGCCGTTATACCAAGCAACTGNTGGTCGCTGGGAGTGACTCGGAAACCGCTGACGGTGACGCAGCAGTTGCAGCTGGCCCGAAACTTCTTGGAANAGANCCAGNGACTAACCTTAATGTTACACTTCGCAAAGGCCCCTACGGTTTCTACGTACAACTNGGTGAAGAATTAGAAAAAGAAAAGGGAAAGAAAGCACCTCCGAAACCAAAACGTGCATCGGTGCCACGTCATATGGATCCAGCAGCACTCGATCTTGATGCGGCTTTGGGATTACTTTCGTTACCGCGTGAAGTTGGCCCACACCCAGAGACAGGACGAATNATTACCGCCGGNATTGGTCGGTTTGGACCTTACATAAAACACGGTAGTATTTACGTTTCTTTAAAAGAAGATGATGTATTGTCAATCGGCCTTAACCGTGCAGTNACTTTGTTTGCAGANGCGCCTAGCAGCGGTGCCCGCGAAGTGGGCGACCANCCGCGCGATGGTAAGCCGATAACAATACGGAAAGGACGTTGGGGCCTATATGTTAAGCACGGACGNNTAAATGCNTCTCTTCCTGACACAACAGAGCCTGACGATTTGACTATTGAGCAAGCNGTTTTATTGCTTGANGACCGAGCAAAGAAAGGACCACAGAAAAAAGCAACCACGNAAANAAAGCCGAAAAAGAAAAAATTAAAATCTACCAAAAAACNATCTTCCAAAGCCAGAGCAAGGTTAGTTNAAGATACGGTCGGACAATAATTTTAAATGNCTGACCATAAAAACTCGCANCTTCCCACTCGTGATCAAATACTTGAATTCATATTAAATAGCCNTNGCACCGTAGGACGACGCGAAATAGCACGCACCTTCGNCCTTCGAGGGGCTGACAGGAATTGGCTNNGGCAGGAGCTTAAAAACCTCAAGAAAGAAGGGCTGATTGGAGGCAATCGACGTCGCGCTACAAGACCCGTTGCAATTCCACCTGTCACGGTNATTGAAGTAAGCCACATTGACAGCCAAGGAGATGCAATCTGCATACCCTCAAAGCAGGGGAAGCAGCTACCACCAGCCATAATTTANTTATCGACTCGTCCAAATAATCCTATCAATCCGGGAGTTGGAGACCGGTTTTTAGCACGATTAAAAAAAATGCAGGATGACAGCTATGAAGCTATACCCATAAGNATTCTTCCGNNCACACCAAAAAGATTTATTGGTTTAATGCATGCAAATANGGANGGCGCTACCATANGATCGATCGAGAGAANCGATCGCCAAGANCTCTTTATAAAAAAAGAGNATATGCTNGACGCTACTGANGGCGATTATGTCCTTGCCCAAAGTATTCCTAATACCCACNGCGAAGCACGCGTTATTGAGAGACTTGGTGCTGAGGGCGANCCTCAGATTNTCAGCGTTTTAGTGTTGAAGTCAAAAAATATCCCGATAGATTTTGATGCTNAGACNATGGCGCTCGCAAAATCAAAGACCGTTCCAGAGATTGGTACCCGTCGTGATTTNAGAAAAACACAATTCGTAACGATTGATGGAAATGATGCACGTGATTTTGACGATGCTGTTTGGGCAGCACCAGACACAGCAAAGAACAATCAGNACGGCTGGAAACTGCGGATTGCNGTAGCAGATGTCGCCTATTACGTGCGGGAGGGGGATGCGCTTGATCAAACGGCTCGCCTTAGGGGCAATTCAGTTTATTGCCCAGACCGAGTAGTTCCCATGTTACCCGAGTCTCTATCAAACGGTTTATGCTCCCTAAAGCCCAACGAAGACCGTGCTTGCATTGTTGCTTGCATAACAATTGATGCCANAGGCACNGTCATTAAAAAGAATTTTGTGCGGGGCCTGATGCGTTCAGTTGCGAGATTGACCTATGAACAAGTTCAGTCAGCTTANGACGGNATTCCTGANGANGANACCGGNTCTCTNACAAAAAAAATTATAAAGCCGTTATANGGAGCATTTGATGTGCTTAATCGAGCACGCCAAAAGCGCGGGACCCTCGAATTAGAACTGCCAGAACGAAAAATAGAGTTTNACAAAACTGGACACGTCCATGCCATNAANGAGCANCAACGCCTAGACAGCCACCGCATGATTGAAGAATTNATGATAACNGCTAATGTAGCAGCNGCCGAAGTTCTAGAACANNATTCTGAACCNGTAATGTATCGTATCCACGACCGCCCAGCAGCTGATAANATTGAATCGCTNGCCGANGCTGTAAACAACCTTGGTTTAAAATTCAAAAAAACTANCANGATCGATCCTCGCTCTTTTTCTTTACTGGTNAAAAACGCGCACAAGAAAAATATCTCAANAATTGTAAACGAAATCGTTCTACGAACCCAAAGTCAGGCTGTATATGGTCCGTTGCGGATTGGTCACTTTGGATTAGGCCTGAAAACTTATTGTCACTTCACTTCACCCATTCGGCGATACTCAGACNTATTAGTTCATCGTTCATTGATNACAGCTCTCAAACTGGGTAGTGATGGCCATTCCTCTGGATTTGCGCAAAACTATTCCGCCATAGGTGAAGAGATTTCAAAAACCGAACGCAGGGCTATGGCTGTTGAGCGTGAAGTTAAGAGCCGGCTGATAACGGGTTTNATTGCAGAACGTATTGGCGCAGAGTTCAAAGCACAAATCACAGGGATTACTCGCTTTGGAATATTTGTGCGCCTAAATGATAACGGAGCAGAGGGNCTCATTCCAATTGGGACACTTCCGGGAGATTGGTACAATGTTGNNAAATCCGGTCTTAAAATGACAGAGGAAAGAACCGGCATTCACTTTTATCTCGGTGAAACTGTTAATGTAAAATTGGTAGAGGCGTTGCCAATAACAGGAAGNCTAAAATTTGCTATTGTTGCGAAGAATGCAACGGCNTACAGCTCGGGGAGGCNGAAATCGNNGCACAAGAGACACNCTAAACGTCGTCATTGAATTATTTGCCGGTCAAATTCATGTATTTTAGATATTTCCANCTAAGCCCAAATTATTNACCCCGCTGCCACTGTTTNTTTGTAAATACGCNAACCANGGGCTCGGTAAGATTTTGTCNAAAGCATCAGTTGTGTGGCTAATGAAGTGGCGAAGCATACTCTGTTTAANAACACTCATAANTGTANTNGCAGCATGCGTTACGCAGCATAGAGTCGAAATTGACGAAGTTCGCGAAANCCGNCTCCGCATGTTCACTTANACTATCAATGAAATTGATAAAGTGTATCTTGAGAAAACACNGTTATTAAAATTNGCAATCGCTGGCCTCGATGGACTAAGTCAAATTGACCCAGATTTTTATGTTTCNCAAAAAGGGAATGATTTAATCATTTTCATTGGGAAGGCTGAAGCNCACAGGAAANGNATACCCACAACACCCGCACAATGGGGACATTATCTTACCGAGGCACTCGAGAAGGNCTCAACCTTATCACATCNTATTGCCAAGGCAGACGACGAAAATATTTTCAAATTATTTTTCACTAATATTCTTGATAAACTCGACAAATATTCGCGCTATGCTTCCGCAAAAAAAGCTGCTGCCAATAGGGTTCAACGACAAGGATTCGGCGGTATTGGTGTAAGGCTCAAGCGTCATCCCGCGGGAGCTACGATTGTCAAATTGATTGATGGACTTCCTGCAGCGCATGCAAATCTTCTCGTCAAAGATGTTATAACAATGGTAAGCGGGATAAAAATCGCCGGTGNGTCCGTTCAAAAAATACAGAACTTAATACGAGGGCCNCTTAATGTCCCCGTATCGCTTCGNGTTCGACGGGGAACAGATCCTTCGCCAAGACGCTATTTATTAGATCGCGCCCGAATCACAGCCGAAACAGTCTTTGTCACACAATATGAAAATGTCAGCTTCTTACGGGTCGCCAGTTTTAATAGGAAAACATNTAGGCGAATTGAAGAGTCGATAAAACAAATCTTGCGGCACAGAGGTAAGAAACTGCGTGGTATAGTNCTTGACCTACGCAATAATTCCGGCGGTCTTTTTAATGAGTCAGTAAAAATAGCAAACCTATTTTTGGAAAGCGGACGAATTGTATCTACCAAAGGAAGACACCGAAAAAGTATCAAGACTTTCAAAGCGACGGCTGGCGATATTCTGAAGGGGTTGCCCATGATAGTTCTGATAAATGGCGCAACAGCATCCTCGGCAGAAATCCTTGCCTCAGCTCTACAGGATAATGCNCGGGCAGTAGTTGTAGGAACCTCAAGCTTTGGCAAAGGAACGGTTCAAACCATCTTGCGCCTACCAAATGATGGTGAGCTCATTCTCACTTGGGCNTTACTTATCGCTCCGTCCGGCNATTCGCTTCAAAAACTTGGAGTGTTCCCGTCTATATGCACATCGGGAGAGTTGNCTGAGTCAAAATTTTNAAATGCTTTTGACACTAANAATNTTTTTNCTTTTAAAAAATTCCTCCAAATGCGNCGAGCACTGAATTCGCAAGCCCTTAATAACGGGAAAATAATTAGAAAAGTATGTCCGTGGAAACCGAAACAAAAAATTAACCCTGATGAACAAATTGCAACCATGATACTAGAATCCAAGACCAAGTATTCCCAAGCAATAGATCTAGCAAGATTTACATCAATAAATCAGTTACCGTAAACCAAAGACAANATATCGGATAGGAGAATGGAAAACATTTCAAANAAGCACAACCAAAAGCCAGCAATACCACGTGACGCAGCCAGTATTATAGTCGTGCGCGGTAAAGATAAGAATCCCGATGTCCTTGTAGGAAGAAGGCCAAGCACGGCGCGTTTCATGCCTAATGTCTGGGTGTTTCCAGGCGGAGCACTTGAAACAGGNGATTTTGAACTCANAACACCTTTTAGNCTTCGTTCTGACGTTTCATCGCTTTTAACACGAACAAGCAAACCGGAAGTAGCTCGCGCGCTGGCNTGGACCGCGCTACGGGAAATGTATGAGGAAACCGGACTATTTATTGGACGGAAAAGCTCCTTAAACACACCANCACTAGGTGAAGCCCAGTCAGCTTACAATGACTTGGGGCTGGCTCCAGACTTATCTGCTCTAGATTATTTGATGCGTGCATGCACACCAGAATACCAGCCCATTCGTTTCAATACTCGTTTTTTTATCGCTAACGGTTCAGCTGCCAGCGGTGAAATACGTCAAACACCTGAATTAGAGGAAATTTCTTGGGTGCCACTCGATAATCTAATTGAAATGAAGGTTGCAAGTATCACGGAAATAGTGATTAAGCAGACACAACTGTATTTGAAAGAGAAATCAGCCCCCGCTTCTGAGCGTAAAATTATGTTTTTCAGCGCAGACATGGACCGTAATAGGATTTGGCGTGAGGAGTAACTTTGATGAATTACCTTGACGTNCAAGGAACAGAAGCGTATCNCGCTAGGTNTGATNANGGTAACGATCTTTTCTGGAACAGGGATGGATACAAANTATGGCGAAATCGGCAACTATTCTTATAAAACTCGAAAGCACTGCGGATACTGGTTACTATTACGTTACGAAAAAAAATCCCCGTAACCAAACCGAAAAACTCGAATTTCGNAAATACGACCCTGTAGNTCGCAAGCATGTCCTTTTCAAAGAAGGACGTATCAAGTNAGCNGGGAGNACCCCGAACAGTATNGACTGACAAAGGTCCTACTGAGGTNTTNAGTNNTTACNACAAATATTCATNAGGTGGTGATAGTTATTNTGTCTTTCCTTTCGAATNTTTTTATCGAAGAAACCCCTACCCTTATNAGAAATCGATTCAAAGTCTTGGCGCTTGATACCTGCAATTAAACAAGCAAGCTAAGAAGTACTCTGCCAAACACCGTTTTATAATACTATTCGCGTTTCAACGTTTCTTATGCTCAAAATNGGCTTTAAACTCACTTTCCTAGCCCAATGATTTAATACGTGGTTCCGATCATTGTGCATGCAGGGAGTAACTGTCGTGCCTTTGAGAAACTTGAGATCTTTTAGCCTTGAGTGATTTTTAACGCGTATCAATAAGCTCCTTGCCCCACCATTGATGACCTATTTTTTTGCATTCAAAGGCACGCTAAGGTGCAGTAGTGTCTTATTACAATATTGCAGGGGATACGAGTATAAGTATGGGCACATATCGCAACCAAACCACGCTTTGTCGCGAATGTTTTTATCAATTTGATCACACTACCGATAAGAACTGCGACCGATGCCCGGCTTGCGCTTCACCGCGAGTTACAACGCATCCTGAACTTAAGACCCTTACTATTGCCCATCTAGATTGTGATGCATTTTATGCTGCAGTTGAAAAACGAGATAATCCTGCTCTCGCTAAACGCCCTTTGATAATAGGTGGAGGCAAACGGGGTGTCGTAGCGACTGCTTGCTATCTGGCGCGAGTATATGGAGTGAGATCCGCCATGCCTATGTTTAAAGCACGCGCCGCTTGTCCGCATGCGGTTATAATAAAACCTAATATGGAAAAATATAAGGCTGTAGCCGCAGAAATTAGACAGTTAATGAGCCATCTCACTCCGTTGGTGCAGCCAATATCTATTGATGAGGCCTTCCTTGACCTTAGCGGCACCGAAAGAGTTCACCGTATGTCACCTTCCGAGTCTATAGCGCGATTAGCTAAGCGTATAGAAAATGAAACTGGAGTCACTGCTAGCGTGGGCCTGAGTTACAATAAATTTCTCGCTAAAATTGCTTCCGACTTAGATAAACCTCGTGGCTTCGCGATAATTGGAAAGGCAAATGCTTTGCATTTCCTCGCACCAAAGCCCGTTACTTTGCTTTGGGGTGTTGGCCGGTCCCTAGCTGCCAAACTACGTCGCGATGGAATTGCACAAATTGGACAATTGCAAAAATTATCAGAACAAAAGTTAGTTTCGAGATACGGGTCGATAGGCACTCGTTTGTACCAATTTTCACGAGGGATAGATGATCGCCTTGTAACCCCAGACCGGGAAACAAAAAGTATCTCTGCTGAAACAACATTTANAAANAANACTAATGCTTTTNAAGNTTTAGAAGANANGGTTAANCACCTTTGNGAANNGGTCTTAACAAAANTNGTTGAAAAGGGTTTCGCTGCTGGATCAGTAACCTTAAAGCTTAANCGNGCTGATTTCTCACTGCTAACCCGCACACGGCGCTTGCAGNNCCCNACACNGCTNCTNGAGTCATTGCAAANAACNGCAANAGATATNCTNAAAAGGGAGGCTGANGGCACGTATTTTCGGCTTGTNGGGGTCGGTGCNGCAAATCTAACCAAGGANACCAAANTGGACCCACCAGATCTTTTCAACAACCNNGATACTGNTNCAGCACGGATTGACACGGCAATGCATGCTGTNAGGACTAAATTTGGGAGCACAANNATACGAAAGGGAAANGATTAACAGACTGGCTTTTTCAAGCGTGCAAAGGCGACCATATCNCCNCGAAATTTAANCTCGCTGAAATTAAGATACAAAACTGGTGCAATACCGTCGGCTTGATAAAAAACTTTGTACTCAGCATCCGGCAAAATATCCGCTTTCAAGTCAGTGCTTGCTGGAGGAAAAAAGGATAGTTTCACTGGNTATACGGGCTTCGGATCATAGNCCTTGACGAGTTTTTTTAATTTCATGGCCTTTTGTTTTGGAAAAAAGATCGCCGTAACCNCAGCAGANCCNCCTGTATCNCCNCCATCAAAAATAAGCTGCCGGTCNAACTTTGTAAANTTTTNTGCCCTTTGTAANAGCAGTAGAGTGTGCCGTGATGGAAAAATNGTTCCCCGATCTAATAATACTTCCTTACCCTTNGGATTTTCATAATANACNCGGCCAGNGCCACCGACCTCATCCAAAATAGCTTNACCAATATAGTTTTCGGTTTCTTCACCGTTTACTCCACGACTTATATTNAAACGAAATCGCAAGCCATCTTCAGATTCCCATGTAACCGACACAGCCTTAAATNTTANAATTNTATTTTCCGGATAGGTAAGNACTAAAAAAAGTCTTTGCTCGCTGGTCCAACCATCACAACGGCGCTTCCAATTATAGCTCATAAAGCCCTCAGCATGCACAAGCTGGCTGCCCGAAACTACATGCTCTAGACCCAACTCATATGCAGCTTCATGAGGCAATATTTCCTTAACAATATCACTTAATGGGTTCGCCACGCCCATGCTATTATTAAACAGCGCCAAAAAAAATAAGACGCCAATTCTGATTTTTGTCTTAACCCAAAAGAAAAACATATAAAAAAATCGTACTTGTAGATGGCTAATATTAATCATTAACCTTCGGGGGCATCTTTACTCGCAAATGTAATTCCTCCAGATGCGACTGATCAACAGAATTGGGTGCACCCATCATCAGATCTTGTGCCTGTTGATTCATAGGAAAAGCGACTACTTCGCGTATATTTGGCTCATCAGCAAGAAGCATAACGATGCGGTCAATTCCAGGAGCAGAGCCACCGTGGGGNGGCGCTCCAAATTTTAAGGCGTTTANCATACCNCCAAAACGTTCTTCAACAACATCNGCCCCNTAACCAGCAATTTCGAANGCCTTNTACATTATTTCTGGCAAGTGGTTTCTTATTGCACCTGAGGAAAGCTCNATNCCATTACANACNATGTCATATTGAAACGCTTTTATCTTGAGTGGATCCATTGTCTCCAANGCTTCCATACCACCCTGCGGCATAGAAAAAGGATTATGACTAAATTCGATTTTCCTTGTTACCTCGTCAAANTCATACATTGGATAATCNACGATCCAACAAAAATCAAACCTTCCCTCCTGNACTAATTCAAGAGATNTTCCNATACGGTCCCTTACAAGCCCAGCAAAGCGTGCGGCGTTATTCGGCTTNTCACATATAAAAAANATAGCATCNCCATCAACTAATCCAAGAGCTTCTCTNAGTTCAAGAAGTTGATTNTCNTCCAGATTACGAGCAATNGGGCCTTTTCCACCACCCTCAATGAAAATGATATATCCAAGCCCAGCCGCACCCTCTNATTGTGCCCATTCGTTCAATTTGTCAAAAAAACTTCGCGNCCTGTCGCCTGCACCAGGTCCNGGCACNGCCCTGACTACCGNNCCTTTTTCTATAGCATTTGCNAAGACACTAAAATTTGACTCCCGAAAAGTGTCGGTTACATCGACGATAACCAGAGGATTACGCAAGTCNGGTTTATCACTACCATATTTNANAAGNGCTTCATCATAGGAAATTCGAGGAAACGGTGTTTTTGTNACAAAGCGACCGTCTGCAAACTCTTCAAANACNCCNNCTATNACTGGTTCAATTGCCTCAAAAACATCCTCTTGGGTCACAAAGGACATNTCAAANTCTAGCTGATAAAATTCACCNGGAGATCTATCCGCACGCGCATCCTCATCGCGAAAGCATGGAGCGATCTGAAAATACCGATCGAANCCTGCAACCATTAGTAACTGCTTAAATTGTTGCGGTGCTTGAGGTAAGGCATAAAACTGACCGGGGTGAAGACGGCTTGGAACAAGAAAGTCACGTGCACCCTCAGGAGAGCTGGAAGTGAGTATTGGCGTTTGAAACTCATTAAATCCGCTCTCAATCATGCGCCTACGTATTGAAGCAATNACTGNCGACCGCAAAACTATATTACGATGTAATTCTTCACGCCTTAGATCTAGGAACCGATATTTAAGCCGTATATCCTCGGGGTAACCCGCNTCCTGATTAACTGGCATNGGTAACAATGCGGCANATGCCTGTAGCGTGAACTGTTCTATCCANACTTCAACCTCACCACTAGGTATCATGGAATTTACAGTTTCATNTGAGCGTTTTTTNACTGACCCGGTCACCGTAATTACCGATTCAATGGATAAGGACTCAACTTCAGCAAAAATATTGCTAGANGNGTCAATCACACATTGAGTNATTCCATAATGGTCGCGTAAGTCTATAAAAAGCAAATTTCCGTGGTCGCGCGTTCGATGCACCCAGCCTGACAAACGAACCTTTTGTCCGGCATTTACGATGCGCAACTGATCACAAGTGTGTGTACGGTAAAGATGCATATGGGGTATCGATGTCGACTCAATAATTGCAAGCAAGGGGCATTAATTCTAGCGTCTTGTCAAGTTTAACACGTTAGATAATGCTTTTTATTGACGTAAAATTAAATGGGTGTAGCCTCTCATTAGTATGCCAATTATACCAATCACAACTACTGACACGCTTGCACTCTTTTGCAAACGTCAAAAAAACGCAGAATTTCTGACGGTTGACACAGAATTTATGCGCGAGAAGACTTATTATCCTATCTTATGCCTTATACAGATTGGTGGGCCTGCCGAGGCAGCGATTATAGACCCCATGGCCACTGCTATAAATCTTGAACCAATACACGATCTTATGTGCGATAAGTCAATTCTAAAAGTTTTTCACGCCGCACGACAAGATATGGAGATTTTCTATTATGAAATGGGAGAGTTGCCCTCTCCAATATTTGACACACAACTAGCAGCGATGGTGTCAGGGTTTGGAGACCAGATTGGCTACGAACCTCTGGTAGCCAAGATCACCGGCATACGGATGAATAAACAGTCGCGGATCAGTGATTGGTCGCGCCGTCCTCTAACTCCACAACAACTTACTTATGCCCTTGGGGATGTTACACACCTTCGGCCCGTCTATGAAAATCTGAATAGTAGCCTCATAGAGAGTGGACGTAGTCATTGGCTTGACGAGGAGATGGCAGTACTGACGGCGAAAAAGACCTACTCAGCAAATCCAAGTGATTCCTGGCAACGCATCAAAAGCAGAAATAATGAGCCACGGTTTTTAGCAGTTTTGCAAGCCGTCGCAGCTTGGAGGGAACGCGAAGCACAAAGGCGTGACAAACCCCGCAATCGAATTGCTCGCGATGATACACTTCTCGATCTTGCCGGCCGGGCCCCCAGTAATTTTGAGGATCTGAGCCGCACTAGGGGTCTTTCTCCTAATTTTGCAAGAGGCAAAAGTGGCGAAATCCTCTTGTCAGCAATAGCTGAAGGTCAATCAGTTCCTGAATGTCGGGCTCCCACAAAGAAAATTAAACCACCACTTCCGCAAGGGGTTGGTCCAGTAACCGAGTTATTGAAAGTAATGCTAAAGCGTTGCAGCGAAGAAACCGGTGTCGCAAGCAAGCTCATAGCTACCGTTTCAGAATTGGAACAAATAGCGGCAGATGACAATGCTGATGTACGCACGCTCAAAGGTTGGCGAAAAAAAATATTTGGAAATGAGGCGCTTGCACTCAAGCGGGGTGAAATTTCAATAACCATTGAAAAAAGCCTCATCAAAGTAATTCCAAAGTGCACAGTCTAATGTTTGTAAGATTTTTGCCTTTTGTTTTTCTTCTTTTTTTTGGTGGAGAGACCTTTGCACGGCAAAGCCCAAACCCATTTGAGGTGCCAATAGATTGTAAATTCGGAAACAATTGTGACCTTGTCTTATTCGTTGATCATGACAAATCAGCCAAGTGGGAGGACTTTCAATGCGGTAATTTATCCTACAATAACCATCAAGGCACTGATATTCGACTTCGCAGCATTAAGTTAATGCAACGCGGCGTAGATGTCTTGGCTGCGGCTAATGGCCGAGTGATTAAAGTACGCCGCGGGCTTCCAGATGTTTCTTTTAGAGCCATTGGCCACGATATCATTGTACGACGCGGCCTTGGCAATGTTGTTATCCTTGATCATGGAAAAGGATGGCGAACAATTTATGCACATCTTAAAAATGCTAGTATTCGTGTAGCGACAGGTCAGGAAGTCAAGGCTGGTAACGTTCTCGGTCAAGTGGGAATGTCCGGTCTTTCCGAATTTCCCCACTTACATTTCGCTGTCCAACGCCGAGGGAAAGTTGTAGATCCTTTCTCCCTCAAAACATCCGATAAAAAAAGATGTGGCATCGAGCAAAAAACTTTGTGGAGCGCGAAAGCTAGGGCTCAATTACGCTACAAGGAGGCATTCATCCTTCAAGCAGGCTTTAGCGATAGTGCCAAATTCAATCGTGTTGCATTGACTTATGGATTAGACATTAAAAACAGGATGGGGCGAAAATCTCCAAACTTTGTGTTTGCTATTGAGTTTGGTGGTGGAAGGCCCGGGGATGAATATGAAATTAGTTTGGTCGCCCCAGGAGCGAAAAGAATAGCTCTTTCGAAGAAAAAAATCACACGAATTACCAATATTAAATTCGACTTTGTGGGCCGCAAGGGCTATGGACGAATATGGCCGAAAGGCACTTATAAGGGAAGATTTGAGCTTTTCCGTACCGAAAGTGGACTACGTCGAAAAATTCTTCAAACCGAACGCACAATTGAGGTTCCGTAACTTTATGCTATTTGACGTGCAAGCACTTCCCTAGCAAGAGGTACAGTTATTCGACGCTTTTCAATCAGGGCAGCCTCATCCAAAGCAGCGACCAACTTTCTAGCAGCCTCAAAAGTACGCTCCATGCGTGCCATTAAAAAAGTAAGAACTTCAGGGTCAACACTCAGCTGACGATCCGTGAATTGCTTTAACATTACAGCACCTACTAATGCATCATCTGGAATGCCAATACCGACTGTTGGTGCTGCTTGCAACCGCGAACGAAGGTCGGCAAGCCCAACGGCCAAGCGGGCCGGTGGATCCTCAGCTATAATTAGCAGGTGGCCTCCTTTTTCAGCTGTGGTGTTGTATAAATGTAAGAGCGCTAATTCATCGAAGGGAGATTTAAGAGGATCAATCAAGACAAAATTCTGTTTCTCTAAGTCGGCCGCTGTCTGAATCGTGAGGTCTTCCGTCTGCAATCTATCTGCCCCAGATCGTGCGCGCCAAATATGACCGAGATGGCTTTTACCAGACCCGACCGGACCAAAAATAAACAATGCAGGAGCTGGCCAATCAGGCCACCGGTCTACCCAAGCGACAGCATTTTTATTGCAAGGTGCTACTAGGAAATCACTGCTGCCAGCGGCAGAACGATATCCGAAGTCCAATGGTATCTGAGATATTGGTGCCAATATAACCCTATTGCGGTTTCGGAGGATTGGGTTTTTCCGGTAATTCTGTAGCATAAAGCCCACTACGTAAGTAACAATCGAGAACAAAGCGCATGAGTACGCCAATCACGGCGGCCACTGGCACAGCTAAAAGAATGCCCAGAAAACCAAAAAGCGCGCCGCCGGCCATTAATGCAAAAATAATCCAAACGGCGTGCAGACCGACCCGATCGCCAACTAGTTTCGGGGTGACAAAGTTACCCTCCATTATTTGTCCGGCAGTAAACAGCAGGCCAACTGCTAGTATTGGACCATATGAGTCAAATTGTGCGATAGCAAGTCCTAGGCCCACAAGTACTCCCGCTAACATTCCAAAATATGGAACGAATGAAACCATACCCGTACCAAGACCAATAATCAGCCCAAAATCGAGACCAATAATCATTAGTCCTACTGCATAAAATATTCCTAAAATAAGGCAAACCATGAATTGGCCACGCAGGAATCCNGATAGCGTATTATCTATCAACCGGATCTGTACTTGTATTGTCTTCCGATACGCTGGTGGTAGATAACCATCCAACCGACTAATTATTCTATCCCAATCTCGGAGTAAATAAAAGGCAACGATGGGCGTTATTGCAATAATAGAAATTATATTTAATGCTGTTTCCAGGCCACTTAGAAGGCGAAGTATTAGACGCCCTGCGATAGCGGCTGCATCTCCAATATATTGACCAAAAATTTTCTGAATCTCTCCTGTACCAGCTGTGTCCAGGTGTGCCATCAAATACCCTAACATAGGCATAAATTTTATCTCTAAAGTACGGATATAACCGGGAACTTTCTCGATAAAGTCTGTAATCTGATTAATAAGAAGTGGTGCCAAAAGTGCAAAAGCCATTGCAATGGTGATAAAAAACACACTAGTAACTGCAATTGATGCCCAGATCCTTGTAAAGTGCCGTCGTTCTAACCAGTCGCAAACGGGATCGAGCAAATATGCCACCGCAATGCCGATCACAAAAGGCAGTAAAATGCCCTTCAATAGGACAAGTATGCTAACAATACCGCCGATAATTAAAAGCCAAAGCAGGCTTTTCTGCTGCAAGGTCATAACATTTAATCTCCAAGCTGATTAGTATGACTACTGCTATCCCTAACATCTTTTTCGGTTGCAGCAACTACGTAGCGATACGCATAGCTGACACCGGATGCGAGAGTCGTTGCCGCAACAACACATTCCACGATAGGCAATATTTGTCCATCGTTCATACCAAGACCACCTTTCGCAAGCACTAGGGCAACTAATATTATTTGTAACGCCGTATTAAGCTTTGAGATGAATAGAGGATGTACAATGACCGGGCGCTCCAAAGGCAATGATAGAAGAACACCACCAATAATTAATACGTCCCGGAAAACAACTAATATCACCAACCAAGTCGAAATTTGACCTTCAATACCGAGCGTGACGAAGCAACTCACTAGTAGAGCCTTATCTGCCAAAGGGTCAATAAAGCTTCCAAACCTACTTGCCGCATCAAAACGTTTCGCAATAAAACCATCAACAGCATCGGAAATCCCAGCTGCAATAAATATCCAAAGTGCTATTGCCATTTCACTGGATGAGATCAGCCAAACTATAATGGGGACCGCAAAAAGCCGTCCAAGCGAAATCAAATTCGGCAATCTTCGCAATGCGTCATGGAATGCCATCGGCTTCAAATCCCTTATCTATTGGTCTAGCCGCTCTACAGCCCACACGTTTCTCCCAGGATAAGCCGATAAGCCTAAACCATTCTGCTCCAACGCAACACGTAATTGATCAGTTGCGCCTTGAAACCGAATGCGAATTTCAGTTTCTCTTACTGACATACGCCGTATCTCCACGTGCTTAACAGTTGCTACCCGACTCAACCGTTTCTTAATTTCTAACCAATCGGAAAGTCTTTCTGCAGGCACTAAGGCAGTCACCGTATTATTGGTCCCCCCGCTCAATAAGTTCGCTTGTTTCCAATCTTCCTCGAGTTGTTGTATTTGGGCCAATACAACTTGTTTCTGAAAATCCGTTTGAGACATCTCAGTCTGGCTCTCGTAGGCAAAAAGCTTTTCATCTAAACGATCATTTTTTGCCAAGCTTATCAATTTGATTTCTACTCGTTGAACCCCGCGCTCCGGAATTTCACTGAATTGAGCTATTGAAATTAAGACCCCTCGGGTTTTGTACTTCTCTGACACGGCCCTTAGACCAGCCAGATCTCCGCCACTCGCTTGCTCAGCTGAGATCAAAGAGATGTCGGAAAGCTCTCTATGGGGTATTACAAGAGGTAATAGTCCATCTGAACGAGCATACTCGCCCCACATATCAAACCATGAGTTAGGCTCATCCCAAAGCAACTGAGTGTCACCTTCAACTAAGATCGGTAAAACAACCAGAGGGCGGCTCGCAGTCTCTGCAAATGGGATACTCATTTTTTCTAGGAGCCTGCGGACAGCCTTTGGTTTGAAGCGGACATTCACCTTTCCCAAGTAACGGCCTCCGCCGAATTTTTCATCAGCAACCGAAAAATCTCGGACTAATTCTGTAACCAACTGATTATTAGCCTTCGGCAGCTTGTCATGGTCATATAACATCGTGATGCGTTTTAGGAGTAGTACGAGTGCTGTTCGCTGCCCGGAAGCTAAGGCTTTGGCCTTGGCGGTCAACTCACTTGCAGCTTTCTCATTCACCTCAACATTGCGAATCGTGAACACATCAGCCTTGACTGAAGTACTATGAANGCTTTGAAACACCAGAGTAAGGCAGCAAAAACCAAATAAGTTGACAATTTGTAACAGGCGAAACATTAAAATATAAATCCAATTCGGTATTTTTGTGCGGTGGACTGATATAGTAANCTAAAAGAACGTNTTTATTTTATATGTCTTTCGAAGCGAGGACTCCATAGCTGCGTTAAAATCAAATACTAAACTGACTTATCGTGATGCGGGCGTAAACATTAATGCTGGCAATGCATTGGTAGAAGCCATTAAACCCTTGGCAGCTCAAACTGCAAGACCTGGTGCTTCCGGATTGCTTGGTGGGTTTGGGGGATTATTCGACCTTAAATCNGCTGGGTTTAAGGACCCTATACTTGTCGCTGCCACGGATGGNGTGGGCACTAAGNTAAAAATTGCCATAGCGGCTAATAAACACGATACTATTGGNATCGACCTCGTNGCGATGTGTGTAAANGATCTAGTGGTACAAGGNGCAGAGCCNCTATTTTTTTTGGATTATTTCGCTNCCGGCAAGCTTGAAAATAAAATAGTAGAAAAAGTGGTTGCTGGTATTGCNAANGGTTGCCAGCAAGCAGGATCCGCACTGATCGGAGGGGAAACGGCNGAAATGCCNGGCCATTATGGGNAAAATGACTACGACCTCGCGGGATTTGCTGTTGGCGCTATGGAACGCCATGACGNTATTGATGGGAGCNATATAAACGTTGGTGACATTGTATTNGGCTTGGCCTCNAGNGGTATTCATTCTAACGGTTNTTCGTTAGTTAGAAAAATTATNGNTGAAAGNGGTCTTAGCTANTTCGAACCNGCACCNTTCAATNCAAGCGTTTCGCTGGGTNANGCACTCTTAGAACCAACANNCATCTACGTTAACGCGNTTAAAATTGCTCGCGAGGTAGGTAANATCAAGGGTATTGCACACATCACCGGTGGAGGATTACTGGAAAANCTTCCACGTATTCTGCCTGACGGCAAGTGTGCCGCCTTAAATCTAAGCTCTTGGCCGAAATCACCAGTATTCAGTTGGCTTATTGAAAAGGGATCAATCGAAGTTCCTGAAATGTTGCGAACTTTTAATTGTGGCATTGGAATGGTGATAATAGTTTCTGCAGACGAGGCTTCTGCGATTTCTAACGCAATAGAAGCAAGTGGCCAACCTGCAACTCCCATAGGTGTCATTGAGCACCTGGATAAGCGACAACCCGTTCTAATTCAAGGTCATTGGGCGTGATGGATCGGTTAAGGGTTGCTGTCTTGGTCTCGGGACATGGTTCAAATTTACAAGCTCTAATTGACGCCTGTCAGACACCCGGTTTCCCTGCGCACATAGTGCGGGTAATATCAAACGTTAGAGATGCTTTTGGTATTCAACGAGCATTAAAAGCCCGTATTCCTCACTCGGTAATAGATCATCTCGAATTTAAAAATCGGACGGATTTCGAAGCGCAACTCAATGATGAGCTCGTGTCTTGCAGTGCGGAATTGGTGTGTCTCGCTGGATTTATGAGGCTCTTAACAAGTAGTTTCGTAAAAAAATGGCAAGGTCGCCTCGTTAACATACACCCATCGCTACTCCCAGCATTTAAGGGGCTAGACACCCATGCCCGCGCCCTTGCCGCTGGCGTTAAAATAGCAGGTTGCACTGTTCACTACGTCAGTCAGGACATGGATGCGGGGCCAATTATCGCTCAGGCCGCTGTTCCGGTAATGCCAAATGACAGCGAAGATATTCTGGCAGCACGTATTCTTCAGCAAGAACATATTATCTTCCCATTAGCGCTTAAAATGATTGCTGAAGGGCGCGTAAAGATAAAGCATGGACACGTTCTTTTTGATGAAATATCACTTGATGACTCTGTAATCATTAGTCCAAGGCTAACTTAGAATAAGTTCGAAACGTTTACACTTGCGTGCTGAAGAAAGCCGGTATACGTAAACCTAGAAATAAAGAAAAATTTATGTAGGATTAGAATATGTCAGGAGAGATGCAGTACAAGCAAGCTCCGAAAGATCATCTCAAAACTTGGGCAGGCCTCATTAAAGTGTCAGCGTGGACCTGTGCAGGCGTGGTTCTTTTACTTGTAATTCTAGCAATAACGTTGGTTTAGTCTTGGTCGGCCAAAACATGCAACCCGATGGGTTTGCCTGATTTTTCACCCAACAATATCAAGTTCGGAAAAAAAGTAAGCTATCTCGGTAATTGCCGTTTCTGGTGAATCAGAGCCGTGGACGGAATTGGCTTCTATTGACTCACCAAAGTCTTTCCTGATTGTACCTTCGTCCGCATTTGCGGGATTTGTGGCACCCATAATATCACGATTAGCTAGAATTGCATTTTCTCCCTCCAACACCTGCACCACTACCGGCCCAGAGCACATGAAATCACATAATTCATCAAAAAATGCACGTTCCTTGTGAACTGCGTAAAATCCCTCAGCTTCTTTACGTATCAAGTGGATGCGGCGCTGCGCAATAATGCGCAATCCAGCCCGTTCGAACCGCGCATTAATTTCACCGGTTAAGTTACGACGGGTAGCATCGGGCTTAATTATGGATAGTGTCCGTTCCTGGGCCATTTGATATATTTCCCTTTTTATGAAGAGTATTATTAAAGGCTGCGCCTTATAGACGGCTCTAAGCGTTGCCGCAAGGGTTTGCGTCAAAAATATTTACAGATATTGGTAAATATTTTCAATCACCAACCGTGCGCTTTTCACTCCATTTACCGGCAGGATCCTGTTGCAGATAGATAACCTTGTGCCCCTCATTTTTGTAGCCTGTCCAGGCCTCACGAACTTTCCTCAACCCACTTGTATCGTTACCAAAAAAAAGCAAACAACACATTTCAAATTTGCCGACGTGCTTACTTTCCGCACCGTCAACAAGAAAAAGTACATTTGAGTTGTTGGAGTTTTCATCTTTATGAGTAATCAAGATAGGCTGCGACTCAGCGTCTTCATCTCCAACCATACCATGAGGCAAAAAGCTGCTCGGTTTATAAGTCCACAAGCCAGAATCAAGTTCTGTCACGCGCTCTAATGAGTCCGTAATTATCAAAGCTCGCCAATCACGCTCTAAGACTTTCTCCAATAAAACAGATAATGCCTTTTCTAAGGTCATTGAAAACAAATGATAGAACCGTATTTCAGTCACAATTTATGGAGCCTATTCGAAGTTATCTTTCACAAATCGATCGAGAAGTCTTACTCCATATCCTGTACCTCCTTCAGGTACTGTTGCCGTAGTTTTTTCCGCCCAAGCCATTCCCGCAATATCTAGGTGCGCCCATGGTACTCCATTAACAAATCTCTGTAAGAATTGCGCAGCTGTCGTAGAGCCTGCATAGCGTCCCCCGATATTTTTCATATCAGCTATTTTACTATCAATCATCTTATCAAAATGACCGCCAATTTCGCTCAAAGGCATGCGCCAAACTTTTTCTCCGCTACCTTTACCAGCCGAAATTAGTTGATTTGAAAGCTCATCATTATTTGAGAATAGACCGCCGTATTCTTTTGCAAGCGCTACCAAAATAGCGCCTGTAAGAGTAGCAAGATCGATCATCAGGCATGGTTTGAATTTTTTCTGGCAATACCACAATGCATCAGCCAAAACGAGTCTACCCTCCGCGTCAGTATTTAGAATTTCAACAGTCTGACCTGACATCGTAGTTACAACATCTCCAGGCCGTTGCGCGTCACCATCTGGCATGTTCTCTACGAGACCGAGTATACCAACAGCATTAACTTTTGCCTTTCTACCAGCCAGCGCCTTCATGAGGCCAGCCACAGCTCCAGCACCGCCCATATCCCACTTCATATCTGCCATGCCAGCACCAGGCTTAAGGGATATGCCACCTGTATCAAAGGTGACGCCCTTACCAATGAATGCGACTGGCTTTTGAGAGGCAAGCCCACCATTCCATTTCATCACTGCTAATTGACTATGCTTGCGCGATCCTTGGCCAACACCAAGCAACGCGCCCATACCAAGCTTCCTCATCGCTGCCTCACCCAAGATGTCAACCTTAACGCCAAGTCGCTTCAATTTTCGCACCTCAGCAGCAAATGTAGCCGGATAGAGAATGTTCGGTGGCTCAGTGACCAAATCACGACAGAGAAAGACACCCTCCGCCAGTTTTCCGAGCTTATTAAACTCGTTTCTTGCTTTTGCCTCTCCATTGACAGCGATGATAAGTTTTTTCACTTTATTGCTGTTTTCTTTTAAATTCTTTTTATATTTCGAAAATGTGTAGCTACGTAATTTAGCTCCATATGCTAGATGCGCAGCTGATTGCGTGGGGTCATTGCCAAAATCCACCATGATCGTGGCTCGCTGCCGCTTTAGCTTATCAATACATGCATAAATGGAACCGCCTAAATCTTGNAATTCAGTTTCACTAAGACATTCATTCCCCAAACCTATGAAAAAAACCATGTCATGCTTTAGACCATGTGGCGCGATAACCTCAAGTATTTGATTTTTCTTACCTTTAAAGTGGCTGACATCAATAGCACGTCGCACAGAACCTCCACTTTCCTTATCTAATGCGGCAACAGATGGACAAAGGCGTGATTTACCCTGAATGCCAAAGACAACAGGACCAGATTTTGGTAGGCTCAACTTCGAAAAAGTGATGTTCATTCTGAAAGTCCAATCAAATAAAATATGTTTATGCTGTTGTTAAGGTACTGCCCTCACAATTATATCTTATGATATGCCTTTATAAGGGGTAAGTAAGTATTGCAAAAAAATTATAACTAGGAAGCGAACGTGAAAAGCCTTGGCACCTATATCTCGAAACAGATTGTTGGTATCACTATTGTGTTTCTTCTGGTGCTCATTTTTGCTGTCTTTCTTACACAATCACTGCGTATCATTGACTGGACCCTAAATAGAGGATTAAATTTTTCCACTTTCCTAACAATGGCAAGCTTACAAATGCCATTTTTTTTGGTTGTTTTATTCCCAGTAGCCCCCTGTTTTTCGACTCTTTTTGTTTATAGTAAGATGATTACCGACAGTGAGCTAATCGTTATGCGAGCCGCTGGAATTGGGAACTGGGCTCTAGCACGCCCCGGATTAGCCGTCGGCTTTGTGATGATGGCGCTTACTTTCATTCTTAATCTTTATGTCCAACCCGCTAGTTTTAGGGAGTACAAGTCACGCGAACATGAATTCCGAAACGAATTAGCCTCAGTGGCTCTTCAAGAGGGCATTTTTAATGATATTCGGAAAGATATAACCGTGTATGTACGAGAGCGTGATAAAGACGGCCAGCTATACGGCATAATGTTGCATGACAACCGAAAAAAAGATCACCCGGAGACCATGATGGCGGAAAAGGGAGCCTTGGTGGATACAGATAAAGGCCCGCGTATAATTCTTGTGAACGGAATACGTCAGACCGTAAATTACAAAAAAAATAATGCCCCAGATACCCTAGAGTTTGATCGTTGGACAGTGGAATTACCAAGCCGTCGACAGAGTGCATCACGTTCACGTGAGCC
The DNA here is from genome assembly GCA_002718015.1 of Rhodospirillaceae bacterium. Lineage (GTDB taxonomy): Bacteria > Pseudomonadota > Alphaproteobacteria > UBA8366 > UBA8366 > UBA8366. The sequence continues at coordinate 10,555 of PBCW01000009.1, read as the reverse complement.
GGCAGAACGATTCTTGAACGAATTATTTTTTGAAACCAATGATGGTAGATATAAAAATTTACGTTATAGGTCAGAGATGTTTGCGGAAGGGCATAATCGCCTCGCTACTGGGTTTTTACCGCTTACATTTTGTGCGTTAGCGCTAGCCATCCTTCTGAATGGGAGTTTCAATCGCCGCGGCCATACTATTCTGGTTGTAAAGGCCTTGGGTGGTATTTTTATGGTCTTATGTTTAAGTATAACACTTAAAAACTACGCTGTGACGCACCCGTGGCTTTTGCCATTGATGTATTTCAATTCCATTATTCCCCTCTTAATTGCCCTTTACATAATCTTGAAACCAAGTCGCTTTCCCCCACCGCGGCAATATGACATTTCAAACACTAATGCATGATGTCACAGCGCAAGTTTATGATATTTTTGTGGTAACTGTAGTTTCAATGTGAAATGTTGCTCTAATTCTCTGCTGCCGCATATGGACCACACCATTTGCGGTGAAGCGTATTCCCTATTAAGACCGGTTTTAATAATCGACAAACTAGAGGCTGGAGCAACAGAAATATGTGATGGAAACCTATTTGCAAAATGCTGCATCACGATCACGGTGCATGATCGCATGTTTTTGGGTATGTGAACCAAAACTCTTGCTCCATATGAAACTTTGGTGCCAAGTTCGGGACCTATGGGACGTAAGTAGGGCTTTGGTTGTTGCCTAACAAAACGCAAATGTGGAGCTGTTACAACTGGCATCAAGATTGCTAACGCTATAACGATACGCGGTGGGGCTGTACTCCGTACAAAGATTCTAAGGAGGGATGTTTTCAAATAATTCTGGAAGTAAAAACGGGAAATGCCATATATATTATAATTGCATAGCCAAAAAACTGATGAACGTATCATAACGCCAATAAATTGATGCACCGGTGCTAGCGTGTCCAGTCCAATAGGCAATATAGAGAAAAAATAGAACGCCGTTCCATCCTAAAAAAATTACCGCCGCTAAAAACACAAGCCTGTCAAACGAAGTTTAAGGCCTAAATGACTTCATGCCTGCCAAAACAACAAGAATGCCCATAAGTCCGAAATAGCCTGCCTTTTTTACTGCATTTGCCCAAAAAGAGCTCAAAATAGCTGGAATGTTCTGGTATTGCCATTGCTCGAAAGGCAACAACGTTGCCTCGTGAAGATAAGCATCAGAAGACACGAAATTACGCCAGAGAAGATATGATAATAAAGCGAGGCCAATCAATATAGGTGACAGTCTGAGAAGTCTCTGAAAGCGCGGAAACGCGTGTTTACTTAACGAAACCAGAGCCATACCCATAAATAGTATGATAATTTTTGGTTACTTTAAATTAATAAAAAGAAGTGAGATTACACTAAATTGAAATACAGGTTTTTTATAGGGACATTGTTTGCTCGAAGTCGCTCTGTGAGTTGCCACGCAGTAATCCCCAGCAAAGCAAGCCCAACACCGGTTTCTGTATAGGGATTGGCCATTAATACGATTTTTTGCACAAAAATTAGGGTTTGCATATGTAGCAAGGATCAGTGCCACAGCAGCCAATAGCCAACCGATAGAAACTGAACCTTGCGTAGGAATGTTTGCCTTAGCCAATTGAATCAAATTGACCAATAAAACTAAGAAAAGAATAACTAGACCAAAGTTTATTACATTACCTGCGCGCTCCGCCGTTCCTCCTGCCAATACAGAAACGAAATGAAGAGCAAAAGTGTGATTCTAGTGAAATCCAATATAGCTAGAGAGCGCCTGAGGCAACCCTGGTTTAGGAAAAGTGTCATAATTTAGTAAATATATAACATTTTAGACCCAGTGGCTTAAGCCATCCACTTCAGATGGATATTTTGCTGAAACAATTAGTAAAAATGAAATCCCGAGGACCAAACCACGCCACGGCTTCATTGTCACTAATTCGACCCCACGTCGTTTTAAGACAATAATGCTCCCGAGAGCGACCAAAATTAATATCCAAACAACATTCGACAGATTTGTAGTACTAAGTGTTGCAAGTCCTGTGTGCACGGGGCTTCCAATACCCCATCCCATCAATATGGTGGACCCACCTAAAACAGACTCAGAGCTGATTGAACGACCAATAACACTCATCACCAAGCTTGCAAACAAAACTGAGAACAAACCTATGATCTGTTTTTGAGATGGCAAAATCCCAATTAAAAAAAATCGATCATTTAGTGTAAATTCCGATAGCCAGTAATTTCGAAAGTAAAGTAGCTGTAAATGCAGATAACACAATCAAACCGAAAGCGAAAATGCAATCGGACATAGATTAATCTTGAAATCAAAATACTCTTTGAAGTGGTCACAAAATTTTTATTACTTTTTGAAATATAACTCCAACAAGATTTATTAAGAACAAAGGTTGCGAATAATAATTTCAAATAAAGTGAAGAAAAGGCTTTCAAAAACAGCGTAAACAAGGTTAAAAAGTATAACGAATAGTGAAAATTGAAGAAAAATAAAAAGAACGTAACAGAATGGGCACCATACGCTTACTCGCGAGCCAGCGAGCAAGCCGCTTTTTTACCTATCGGCATACCTCGAGGCGACTTCAATACAGTAGCCTTATTATCCGATTTGTGGTTGATGCGGCCATTAAAATTATCTCGTTCCCAGATGACCACGCCGGTAGACCTGGCATAGTTGCGAGGGCGTGCAATTGCAGCTGTCACTAACACTTTCAAAGTATTTTTCGCGCCAATTTCTTTTTTGGTTCGGAAGCGTATTTCTAGGGTTCGCGTGTATCGCTTTGGTTCTAGACACCGTAGAATTGATGCGTCGAGCATCCGGCAAAGTAGATGCGACAATGGGTGTAGTACTGAAAATGGGTTTGTTAAAATTGCCATTTATGATCCATTCTTTGTTGCCGTTCATTATATTATTCGGAGCGCTTTTGGCATTCTGGCGCCTTGCTCGAACAAATGAAGTAGTTGTTGCCCGCGCCGCTGGAATTTCGGTATGGCAATTTTTGCTGCCAGTCGTTTTTATTACATTTGTAGTGGGTGTATTTGAAATAGGCGGCTTCAATCCATTCGCTTCAGCTATGCTATCCAAATATGAAGCATATGAGGCACAATTCTTAAAAAGACGCACTAGTATGCTCGCAGTTTCGAAAAATGGGCTTTGGCTTCGACAAGCGGATGGACGTTATCAATCAGTAATTCATGCCCAACGCATAACGAATTCGACCATGGACCTGCATGATGTAATAATTTTTCGTTTTGAAGGAAAAGACCGGTTTGCAGAACGCATTGATGCCGAAAAAGCACGACTTGAAAAAGGTTATTGGCAACTTGACAATGCCTGGATCTCTGCCCCCCTCGCTCAGGCACAGTTCCGGGAGCGACACCAAGTGCGAACAAATCTCACTTTAACGAAAATTCAAGAGAGTTTTGCCTCTCCAGAAACCATGTCTTCTTGGGATTTACCAGAGTTTATCCGAACTTTAGAAGCAGCAGGGTTCTCTGGACATCGGCATTTACTTCATTTTCATTCACTTCTTGCCTATCCATTTCTTCTTTGCGCAATGGTCCTAATTGCTGCCAGTTTTACGTTAAGGGTGCATCGTCGAACTGGAGCAAGCTTTGCCATAATTGGAAGTATCGTCCTTTGTTTTGTGATTTATTTTATGTCTGACGTGGTGCATGCACTCGGCATATCGGCCACCATTCCGGCAATCCTTGCTGCTTGGACCCCTGCGTGCGTTTCAATCATGATCGGGCTCGCAATGTTATTTCATCTGGAGGATGGATAATGTGCGAAGGAACGTTCAAGCGTTGGTTTTTTGTCGCCGCATTNATGGTTACNTCGTCGATAACTNTTGCACAGGAACCAACAACCTANAACTTGCAAAGTAGAGTCAACAAAATTGAGTCTCAGCAAGGTGGTAAAATATTAATCACTGCCGACGAAGTAAATTATGATGAAGAACTAGGTGCAATTCTAGCTCGTGGTAATGTCGAAGTTGCTCAAGGTGAACGTTTGCTCACGGCTGACTCNATTAGCTACAATCAGAAGTCTGATACTGTNAGTGCGTCTGGAAATGTTTCACTACTCGAACCCACAGGAGAAGTCCTTTTTGCNGAATACGTTGAACTTACCGACGANTTTAAAAATGGCATNGTTAAAGAACTCCGTATTTTATTAGCCGATAAAAGTCGGTTCGCTGCTGCTGAAGGAACTAGGCGCGACGGCAATAGAACTGTGATGCGTCGGGCAGTATACTCACCATGCGAGCCTTGCAAGGACGATCCCAATAGGGCCCTTGTTTGGCAACTCAAAGGAGANAAAATAGTCCATGACCAATCTGGTCAAGAGATAACCTACCGTAACGCCTTCCTCGANCTTTTTGGGGTGCCNGTGGCTTATTCNCCCTATTTTTCGCATCCAGACCCTACTGTCTATCGCCGAAGTGGTTTCCTTACACCAAACTTTGGCTTAGGAGGGNACCTTGATGGATTTGTGCAAACACCCTTCTTCCTAGTACTTGACGATAACAAAGATATGACNNTCTCACCAATTTATACNGTGAATGAAGGATTAGTTTTTAACGGCGAATATCGACACAGGTTTAATAAAGGTGAACTTTATNTTGCGGGTAGTGCCACTGAGGCCGACCGTAAAGAAGGAGATCCATCCAACCCACAGACAAAAGAAAACGAATTTCGGGGGCATGTTGAAGCTTTTGGGCGTTACGATATCAATGACACTTGGCGCATGGGAATGGATATTGAGCGGAGTACCGACCGCTCATACCTGCGCCGCTTNAATTTTTTCAAACCTGAAGGAAATTCGCTAAAACAACATATGTATATTGAGGGGTTTAGACACCGAAACTACGCTTCGCTGAATTTTTATTCTTTCCAAGACTTGCGNTCAAGCAAAGAGGGACAAAACGAACAACCTTTTGTNNCTCCNGTTATCGATTACAAACACGTTGGTGAGGCCGATTCTTGGGGCGGGCGCTCCTCTCTTGATGCAAATTTTCGTTTTCTTGGCCGAGGCGATGGGCCGACTGGCCAACGATTTTCTGCACAGCCGGGATATGGACTTTCGCGCACCTCAGATATCGGNTTTNTATCTCGNGTAAATCTANATATGAAAATGGATCTTTATAACACTGATCAGATTTCGAACCCTAANGTTAACTCCACTTCGTCAGATGGTGTTGAATATCGGNTTATGCCTCGGATATATGCAGATTGGAGGTTCCCATTTGTTCTAGCGNGTGACACAACTTCCCACTTAGTTGAACCCCTGATTGGCCTCNNTGCAACGCGGAATGGTGGAAACTCAAACAAAATTCCCGACGAAGATAGCAGTGTTTTTGAAGAGGATGACACCAATCTCTTAAGCATGGATAGACTGCCGGGGCTTGATCGCGTCGAGAGTGGGCAACGCCTAATATATGGTGCTAGATATGGTCTTTTCGGCAGACAATTTGGCCAGAATAGTATCTTCATTGGTCAAACTTTCAGAATTTCAGAAGATGATGACCTAGCTGCAAATAGNGGAATTAACCAAGGACTCTCCGACCTAGTGGGACGGGTCGATATCAAACCNCACGAATATATTGACCTTTTGTACAGNTTTCGAGTCAACCATATGGATNTAACGCCTCTGCGTAATGAATTCTCATTCAACGTTGGCCCAAAAGCCTTTCAGATTGTAGGAGATTACATTTATGTTGATAACGGGACTGGTGCCGGCTCNTCAAGAAAGCGTGAAGAACTAAAAACTGCGGTTATTTCACAAATCAGTCAATTCTGGTCAATCCGCGCATCTACTCATAGAGATTTGACCAAAGATGGCGGCTCGCTTAGCCACTCTGCGGGNCTNAAGTANGCAGATGAGTGTATAACGTTCGACGTGATAGGTAGACGNAGCTTTTTCCGGGACGCCGATATACGCCCATCAACCTCNTTATTATTNAGAATTATATTCAAGAACTTGGGNCAGGTATCGACTAACGCAGGATGACGCCATGGCNAATTCCNAAANTAAATCTTNTACGACTATAAGCTTTTTCCAGCTTNTCAAACAGCAACTCTCAAAAATNGTGTTTGCTGCACTGATTAGTATGNCTTGCGTTATTNCCNCTACGTGNACGCATGCTANTGAAGTGTTNCGTATTCGTGCAATTNTNAATGATGATGTNATCTCATTTTACGATCTTTTTCAAAGNGTCCGNCTTTTGATCATGACAAGTGCAATTCCCGATTCTCCTGATAACCGAAAAAGANTGGCACCCCAGGTTCTTCGGGCAATGATTGACGAAAAACTGCGCCTCCAAGAAGCGGCCAGATTAAACATANGGGTACCGACAAGCCGTGTGAACCAACAGATATCTTTNCTTGAGAANCGCAATAATCTNCCGAGTGGNAGCATACNANAATTGCTNGATCAAGCGAGCATANGTCATAGTGTTTTACATGATAAATTAAGAGGTGAATTAGCATGGNAGTCTATTGTTCGTCGCCGTCTANTTAAGCAAGTNAATATAAGTAATGAGGAAATAGAGGATGAATTTCGTCGCTTACAATCAATTNAACANTTACCTAGGTATAAGGTTTCCGAAATTTTTCTCGCCGTCGATAATCCAGACCAAGAAGANCAGGTTTTAGACGTAGCGCGCAGGCTTTTGGGTCAATTGGATGNAGGAGCTAAATTNAATTTGATCGCGAGAGAATTTTCCCAAAGTTCAAGTGCGGCAACTGGTGGAAATNTGGGAACTGTGTCAAAAGGNCAGCTTGACCCTAAACTCGAGNAAGCACTNGATGCNTTAAATAACGGTGGATTGGCTGGCCCCCTCCGTACTCTATCTGGTTTTTANATCTTGAAATTACACGAGCGCATTTCGTCCACCNCAAATAAAAATGAACCGGTNATGGCCNTGGTCTCACAACTACTTTTACCTTTAAAAGCGGAAGCAAANAAAGCAGAGATTGATTCGCAANAAGATATTGCNGCNCAAATTCGAGACACCTCGACATCGTGTAAACACTTGGACGAGAGCGGNAGCGCACTNAATGCACCTCAGTCAGGCAGNCTTGGAAAAATAAATATTGAAGAGCTACCCTTAACGATCTCNAAAGCAATCAGGGATTTGCCAGCTAACAAAGTGAGCCCGACTATCCGAGTTGCTGAAGGGCTATTGCTAATGATGGTTTGCGAATGGGACAAACCTAAGGCCAGCCTTCCTCCAAAAAAAGAAGTTCGGGCGCGCTTGGGTGACCGCCAACTAAATCTACTCATGCAGCGATACATGCGCGACTTGAGGCGCACAGCATATATTGACCTGCGCGGCTAATGANNAATTTCAAACCAATNGCAATGACTATGGGGGAGCCGGCTGGAATTGGCGGGGAAATAGCCTTGAAGGCTTGGGCNAATAAGGATGGTGGCCCTCTACCACCATTCTTCACAATCGACGATCCTGCGCGATTACAAAAGATNNCGCGAGATCTNCANTGGCCAATCGAGGTAATCCCCATCGAGGACCCTGCCGNAACAACANATGTATTTAGACNAGGCCTTCCAGTATTACCACTCAAATTACCAGCACAGGTNAAATCTGGGGAGCCGAATCCTGCTAATGCCANNAGTGTGGTCGCCGCCATNGATACGGCAGTGNANNTAGTTACAAAAGGNTNTGCTTCNGCAATCGTAACAAACCCGATACACAAAAACATACTTTATGAGAATGGATTTGGGCATCCTGGACATACGGAATATCTGGCAAAACTTGCGGGTGAAAATAGGTCGGCAATGATGCTAGCCTGCCCGGGTTTGCGAACGGTGCCTGTCACTACCCATGTATCACTTAGTAATGCTATCCGAACCCTTACCACCAAAAATATTATTGANATAAGTAACATTGCTATTTCATCGCTAAAACAAGATTTTGGTATCGAAGTACCGCAAATCGCNATAGCTGCTCTTAACCCACACGGTGGCGAAAAGGGNCGATTGGGTGTTGAAGAGCATGAAATTATTCAACCCGCAATAGATGAACTTAAGAGGCAAGGAGCNAATGTCGCCGGTCCGGCACCTGCAGATACNTTATTTCACGCTCAAGCACGAGAAAANCATGATGCAGTGATTTGCATGTATCATGACCAAGCNCTGATCCCACTCAAAACTATCGATTTCGTNGGGGGAGTNAACATCACAATGGGTTTACCGTTTGTGCGNACCTCGCCNGATCACGGCACAGCCTTTGAAATATCGGGTTTAGGAATCGCCGACGAAACTAGTCTTGTTTCTGCNTTAAGAATGGCCGCCGATATTGCAAATCGACGACTCAAAAAATAACAAATGCTCCAGTAACATGAACATTAAAANTCNTTTTGAAACACTTCCGCCGATAAGGGAAATCATCTCTACCCACAACTTGAAAACGAGGAAAACACTCGGCCAGCATTTTCTACTCGATTTGAACCTTACAGACAGAATAGCTCGTAGNGCCGGGAATATATCGGACGGAACCGTTTTCGAAATTGGCCCAGGGCCGGGTAGTTTGACCCGCTCCCTTCTTAAGGCGGGTGCCCGCCGTGTAATTGCCATTGAGCGTGATCCAAGATGTGTAACTGCATTGACTGGCTTNGTAGATGCTTCAGCCGGCAGGCTAGAAATATTGGAGGGAGATGCTCAANACATTGATTTAACAGAACTCGCCCCCCCNCCTCGTCNAATAGTCGCCAACTTACCTTACAATATATCGACANTCCTNNTGACCAAATGGATCTCTAAGGGCAATGCTTTTANACGCATGACCCTNATGTTTCAGAATGAAGTTGCAAGGCGGATCGTTGCAGGGCCNGGNACGAAAGTGTACGGGCGACTATCGGTAGTGTGTAATTGGCGAGCTAACACTGATTTNCTATTCANAATACCGNCTCGCGCCTTTACGCCACCACCAAAAATAAGCTCTGCATTAGTATCGATCAAACCNCANATAAGCTTATCTNATACCGTAGAGTTCTCGGACCTNGAAAGGGTCNCCGCTGCNGCTTTTGGACAAAGACGCAAGATGTTGCGAAGTTCTCTGAAAACTCTTGACTGCAACACATTAACACTTTTGGACGCAGCGAGAGTAGACCCTACAAAGCGAGCAGAAGAATTGACGATTGAAGATTATACGCGCCTTGCCCGAGGGTTTAGCCACCTTCGCAAAGCAATTTTACAAAATCACTAAGGCCAATCATCCGACGACGTTTCAAGCGTTCAGCCTCTAAAATAGCCATAATGTTTACAATGCTTTCACCCAAATGATTGTTAATGAATACATAATCATATTCGGCGTAATGGCTTAACTCGGCCGCAGCTTTTGCCATTCTCCTAGCTACAATATCCGATGGATCTTGAGCTCGACTGTAAAGGCGGCGTTCAAGCTCGGCATGGCTCGGGGGCAGGATAAAAACGCTCACAACGTCATCAGGCGCTTTCTCAACAAGCTGTTGCGTCCCCTGCCAATCAATATCGAACAGAATGTCAGTGCCACTTGCAAGAGCATTCATAACTGGTTTTGATGGTGTACCATAGTAATGATCAAAAACCTTCGCACTCTCAAGAAATGCTCCTTGGTTGCGCATTATATTGAATTCAGTTTTTTTGACGAAGTGATAATCCACCCCGCTTACTTCGCCAGGACGTTTACGACGTGTTGTTGCTGAAACAGACATCTCTATCGATTGATCGCGACCTAGAATCTCGCGAGCGATAGTTGTTTTCCCTGCTCCAGACGGTGAGGACAAAACAAGCATCAAGCCGCGCCGCTGGAGCCCCAATTCATTAATCAAATATTCTACTCCACATTTTGAACTTGTTCGCGAAATTGCTCTATCAAAGCCTTCATTTCAAGCCCGTGCTTCGTCAACTCTGTATCGTTTGCTTTTGAGCAAATTGTATTGGCTTCACGATTAAATTCCTGACACAAAAAATCCAAACGCCGTCCTTTGGGTTCACTATCCTTCAGCAGCTGCTTTGAGGCGGACACGTGCGATCGGAGACGATCCAACTCTTCAGTAATGTCAGATTTAATTGCAATAAGTGCAAGCTCTTGTAATAAACGCTCTTCTGAAAGAGGAGGTTGCGCTTTTAAAATTTCGCTGAGCTGAACTTGCAACCGTTCGCTTTTGTCTTGCCCCCTTCGAACCAGAATAATTTCAGCAGCATTAATACAATCTGAAATACCTTGCAGCTGCTGCTGCAATACTTTTGCTAATTTTTCACCCTCTGCAACTCGGTTGTACTTTAATAAATCAAGTGCTTTAACAAGTGATTCCATCATCTTAGCAGTCCGTGCCCCTTTCTCTTCTTCACACTCAGGTTCTTCCAAATTTTCAACAACTCCGCGAACACTGAGTAGGGCTTCGATATTCACCGTTTCACACGGATTTATTTTTTGCACTGTTTCGACTAACTGATGCAAAAGAGTATGATTTATGTGAAACTTATGCTGGACTTCAGTTGCCTGGGACTGCCCAACCGTTAGTACCACATTTAATGCTCCAC
>PBCW01000008.1 GCA_002718015.1 Rhodospirillaceae bacterium | reverse complement strand
CGCACCCTAAAAAGGTTTCCTTTTCCTTTTTTTGTCCTGCTGATAGTTGAAGACCCCAACGAACTTAATCGAATGTGCACACGATTAGCGTTAACAAATTGCGAAAAAGCACCAGCTTGAACAAATATTTGAGTATCGGCTTTGACAGCTACCCTCGATACTTTGCCATCNGATAATTTNATTNTTTCAGCCANTCGAGAGCTTTTTTTCTTAGGTAACGAGTTCGTCTCATCTTCCCGTTTGATTGGNGATTGAGGTGAAGATTGAGTGCCGTCAAACGGCGGTAAAACTTGNCGTGTAACGGATACACTTGGTGCAGACNTTGGAGTAAGNGTGCCTGANTTGGAANCTNCNGGNCCAGTNCCGGGCAATTGAGTGCCAGGCAATACTANGCCCTGTGAAGCAGAGGCGAGNANTCTACTCTCNCGCTCGAGCACTTGNACNCGAACGGGTGCGGTCCCTGCGCGTTCNAAACCNAGCAACTGAGCGGCGCGCNTGGATANGTCAATTATCCTCCCATGAGCAAATGGGCCNCGGTCATTNAGTCTAATATTCAGGGCGTTGCCGTTNCGTAAGTTAGTAACCCGCACCATACTTGGCATAGGTAATGTTTTATGCGCCGCACTCACAAGGTTCATGTCAAAGATTTCGCCATTAGCGGTNAGCTTGCCATGGAATTGAGGACCATACCACGAAGCTATGCCAGTTTGGTCNTACTGGTAATCAATTCTGGGTCGATACCAGATACCTTTTATNTGATAAGGCCCNCCAACCTTGTAGCGTCCGCCCCCAGTTTGCNGGGCATTGTCGGCCCCAACTTTCATCAAATTAGCGACGAATTGTGTCTCNGAACAGTTTGCGAGCAGCAAAGATGACACNAGTATAATGACTATGNTTAAAAATCTATTTACAATCATTTCCACCTGACCGCTTNTCCAAAATATTGCGATCNCAAGTAGCTATTTTAGACAGCGACAGGATCTCGAGCAATAATACATTATTTCCCAACAAGGCGTTCCCATAAATTTANTGTTATATGCCCATCAGCTGGCATATTTTCTCGCTTTTGAAAATCNCNAATGGCAGACCTCGTNTTTTTGCCAACAACNCCATCTGGNTTACCTACGTAAAANCCCATTGAATTAAGCCTTNCTTGNATTTCTTTCACTTTTTCGACACTTACTCGTCGATAATTTTTGGGTCGAGCAATGCTTATTGGTGCNGCGCCTTTCAACCTATCCGCCAAATGNCCAATTGAAATTGCGTAAAGAATAGATTTATTCCATCGCATGATGCGTCTAAAGTTAGGATACACTGCAAAAGCCGGCCCTTTATGTCCCGCCGGTATTACCANCCAACTTTTGATATCANNATTAGGTAAANTAGCATCATTGATTCGCTTTACACCCGCNCTTCTCCATTCGGATAGCGGTTTCCAATCGTTNAGCGTTGCTTNTGAAAAATCAAAATGTTTNGGGAGCTTTACTTCTCGACCCCATCTTTGTTTGGGATCCCAGCCTAATGAAGAAAGGTAGTTAGCTGCTGAGGCAAAAGCATCAGCCATATTGTTCCAAATATCTCTTTTCCCATCGCCATCAAAATCAACTGCGTAGGCTTGATAAGTGGTTGGAATAAANTGGAAATGCCCCATAGCNCCAGCCCAAGANCCCCTCATTCTCTCAAGGGTAATGTCGCCATTATCAAGAATCTTAAGTGCTGCNATTAATTGCGCCCGAAAAAATTTCGATCGCCGACCATCATGAGCGAGTGTAGCTAGCGCAGGAATAACTNGGTACCCTCCAAANGTTTNNCCAAAATTGCTTTCTAACCCCCAAAANGCCATCAAATAGTGGGCTGGCACTCCAAATTTATNANTTACACGCTGAAGCAAACTTTTATGCGTTTNTAAAAGACCTATTCCCTTTTGAATNCGCCTTGAGTTTACCCTCTTCATATACCGCCAGTAGGACAGTGTGAATTCTGCCTGCCGACGGTCTTTTGCTATAACGTCAGGCAATGGCTGTGTACCATCTAGCGCAACACTTAGAGTGCGCTCGGAAACNCCTGCGGCGGAGGCNGAAGCTCGGAAATCAACTAGCCAGTCATCAAAATTAGTAGGTTGATCACTTGAAGCACTGTTCACGNTGAAAAAAAATATGGCGAAAAAAAACCAATACCGTGCTCTTGTAGAAAACAAAGCNAGACCTCCANCTACTTTTGAGTAAAATATTCCATTGTAGAATTGGACCCCAAGACCCCGAATCAAATAAAGTCGAACACATNCACAGTACNACTGCAACCACCTCTATACTGGCAAAACATACGTTGCCTGTGCTAGATCTCCGTCGTCTCAAAACCGGAGGAAGTCTTATGCCGTTCGAAGCTGCTAGCATCGCTCTATCAAAATACAAGGTTCTGGATCTCACGCGCGTGAGATCGGGACCTACCTGTGTTCGTCAATTAGCGGATTGGGGTGCCGATGTAATAAAAATCGAACTACCACCCGCGCTCGAAGGAGGAAATGCCCTAGGCGGCGCNAGNCATGGTCCCGACTTCCAGAACTTACATCGAAATAAACGTAGTTTGACACTCAACCTGAAGGAAGAGGACGGGCTCAAAGTCTTTAAGNGATTGGTGACAGACGCAGATGTNGTTGTTGAAAATTACCGCCCTGACGTTAAAAAACGCCTTGGCATCGACTATGATAGCCTCAAATCCATCAATNCNAAAATCATACTCGGCTCAATATCAGGATTTGGCCAGGATGGGCCTTATGCAAAGCGGCCAGGCTTCGATCAGATTGCACAAGGTATGGGCGGGTTGATGTCAATCACAGGCCTGCCGGGAAATGGCCCTGTTCGCGTTGGAATACCAATTGCAGACCTATGCGCTGGTATGCTGTGTGCTCAAGGTATCATGATCGCTCTTCTTGAACGTGAGAGCTCTGGGGAAGGNCAATGGGTGCAAACATCGCTCCTTCAAGCAATGATATTTATGCTCGACTTTCAAGGAGCCCGTTGGACATTATCAGGAGAGGTTCCTCAACAGGCTGGCAACAACCACCCTACATCAATACCTACAGGTGTATTNGAAACAACCGACGGCTTCATAAACTTAGCAGTTGCGGGCAATCTAATTTGGCAACGTTTTGCGGTAGCTGTTGGGCACGAGGAATGGATAGAACATCNCGACTANAAAGAAGCGGAAGCACGNTCAAAGAACAGGGATGCATTGAANGCTGAAATAGCAGAAATCNTNAAACATAAATCAAGTGACGAGTGGGTAGAAAAACTCAACGAACAAGGGGTNCCGTGCGGGCAAATTTACTCCATCGACAAGACATTTGAAGATGTACAAGTGAAGCACCTTGAGATGCAGAAAACGGTNAATTCTGANGTGCTTGGCGAAATCAGTTTNGTAAATCAGGCTATCCGAATGTCACGAACACCCCATGATTTCGTGAAAGCCCCACCGGAAGCTGGTGAGCATTCGGATGAGATACTTACCGAAGCTGGTTATAGTGCCGAGGATATTTCCGAGTTACGTGCCCGTAATNTAATTTAACACAGTGNTTTCTNAGGGTTTTANCCGGATTGCANAATTTTNNTGGTTAAGANCAAAACGGGNCTGAATGCACATTTGGGTTGTTTTCGCTGCGCGCAAGANNGTTTTTCANGCAAATTCAATATTTTCGNANCGATAATAAAAATACACGCNGTTTTGGTAGCAGAGGTATNTTANAGGGGTCCCNAAAAAAGNGATCCTGCTGAACATATGAGTATGACCGAANTTAAAAGGCGANAAAATTTTCACTTAAAATTCGGGTTAATTTGTTACNTACATAAAGACNGNCGATATTTGCTGGTCCTAATAACAAGCTTTGCAAGAACACCTATGAGGCNATTTCACTCAAAAAGCCACGTAATAATATNCCCCCATCGTAAGAAATGAAACANAACGTGATCAGTGTTCCGCANATGGTATCTTTTGCATAACCTCGAAATGCCATTTATCCGGCGGGTANGGGCNAAGGCATACCTNGGCTCCTTCCCATTAATATAGCGCCTACACTTTTTAATAAAGCAGCAGAATAGGTACTGTCAGCATACTAAAGGCTATCCCCAGTGCAGCCTGTAGAAAGAGCTGCACTAAAAACGGTAATTGGTATGGTAACTATTTCGATTTTTGCAGATGCACGCCTGATTAGGTTTAGACAAGTTATTGCGGTATGTTTTCTCAAGTTTTCGTTAATTGGCTTAGTGAGACTATTCCATGCAAACTGTATTTCCCACAGGGACAACTATTTACCAACCGGATAAATGCTTCAATGGCCTCACTATTTACCCTTCTGCAAAAAAAGACGTTGGGGCTGTTCTGATAGATATGAATGGTAATGAACTTAGAAATTGGCCTCAATTTAATAATTACATGGTGAACCTACTACCAAATGGAAGCGTGCTAGGGGGACAAACAGGTCGGGTAAATGAGAAATACGATCACATGCTTGGGGCAGACGATCTTATTCAAGAAAATTGGGACGGCCAAAAAGAATGGAGGTTTTTTAAAGCCGATCAGATGCTGAGAAATAACGAAAAATATTGGGTGGCACGACAAAACCATGATGTAGTTCGAGAAGGTTGTCCAGTCGGCTATTATGTACCAGGCCAAGCTCCGAAAATAAAAAATGCAAAAACTTTATTTTTGAGTTACCGAACTGGAGAATGGCCCGAGGTGACCCGTGATTATCTCCCCCGTGCAACACGGATGGTTGAAGTATCTTGGGATGGTGAAATCGTTTGGGAATGGATGCCCGCTGAAAATTTTGAGCAATTTGGATGGAGCGCTGAAGCAAAAAATGCCCTTATGAGACGTTGTAGAAATCAAAATGGAGTTTTCCAAAACACTTGTTCATACGTTGGCCCAAATAAGTGGTTTGACGCAGGCGATGAGCGCTTTCATCCAGAGAACATAATTACAGATGATCGCGCAACCATGATTTACATAATAGAAAAGAAGACTGGCAATATAGTTTGGAAAATCGGCCCATACTACGATCGTGATCCCGCTTTGCAAAAAATTGAATGTGTTATTGGACCGCACCACGCTCATATAATTCCAAAAGGTTTACCAGGTGCGGGAAATATTTTGGTTTTTGATAATGGAGGAGCTGCTGGTTATGGTGCTCCAAATCCAGGGGCGCCAGATGGAACTTGGAATACCCTTCGAGATCATTCTCGTGTCTTAGAAATTAATCCTATAACCCTGGAGATTGATTGGCAGTTCACAGCATTAGACCAAGGTTTTGCGGAGGGAGAAGAATCCCGTTTTTACAGTCGCTATCAAAGCGGTGCACAACGTCTTCCAAATGGGAATACATTAATCACAGAGTCGCGACACGGCAGAATTGTTGAAGTAACACCAAAATGCGAGATTGTTTGGGAGTATGTTAGTCCACACAACCTTCTTGACTCGAAAACATTGTTTGCGAGTAACGCGTTCCGAGGCTACCGCGTCCCGTACGATTGGGTCCCTCAAGTGGAGGCATCGGCTGAGCGCGCTGTAATACCTCCACCCAATGGGCAATTTAGAATTGTACCAAACTAAGGATAAAGCCTGCAGAAAGTAGAACAATAGGCCCCTGCCAGAACTCGGGATTCTGCTATTTTTATAATCAACAAGAGAAAATTCTAATTTTTTTCTTCCTCATTTAGGCATATGCAGGATTGTCATAACTACTCCGTTTTTCTCGCTCATTAAATTACCAGAAATGTTAGTGTGAAATAATTGTTTTGCACCGGTTAGGGAGGTTCAGCTAAATCAAGCTTTCCGTGTCCGCAAACAGTCGCTTTGGCCATGCCTCAAAAGTATCTCAATAAAATTCTTAAAGCCCCAGTTTATGATGTAGCTATTGAATCACCTCTTGATCCTGCACCGGGACTGTCGGCGAGACTCTCGAATAACGTACTCATCAAAAGAGAGGACTTACAGCCGATTTTTTCTTTCAAGTTAAGGGAGCTTACAATAAGATGATTAGCCTGCCTGCCTGCATGCTTGCGTAAAAAAGGAGTGATAGCGGCCTCAGCAGGTAATCATGCACAGGGGGTGGCGCTAGCAGCATCAACCTTAAAAGTGCCGGCAACCATTGTAATGCCACAAACTACCCCCGAGATCAAAGTTACGGCTGCCCGCAAACGTCTGAGAGGCCAGACCTTGATTGCAGTCAACACCGAAGCTAATAGCAATTTTGATCGGCTACTATATATATATGAGCGTGCCGAGATAGGTGAGGACCGCGAAGCCTTGATGGCTGTTACTATTCCCGAGAAGCGCGGCAGTTTCAGAAAGTTTTGCCGCGTGCTTGGCAAACGGAGTGTTACGGAATTCAATTATCGTTACACGAGCAACACCAACGCTCAAATATTTCTGGGGGTAAAATTGAGCGATGGAAATATGGAGCGTACAGAAATAATAAAATTATTGAAAAAAAAAGGTTACTCGGTAGTCGATTTAACAATAATGAAATGGCCAAGACGCATATACGCCATCTCGTAGGCGGACAACCAAACGGGTTGATGGATGAAGAGATATATCGATTTGAATTTCCAGAGCGGCCTGGGGACTAATGAATTTTCTTACCAAAATGGGTGACACGAAAAATATAAGCCTTTTCCACTATCGTAATCATGGTGCTGCTGTTGGACGGGTTCTTTGTGGCATACAAGTACCGGAAGATGGAGTCNCACAATTTCGNNAATTCCTAGATAANTTGGGTTACCTTTATTTTCGAGAAACCGAAAATTCGGCCTATCGGATATTTCTCAAATCGTAACAAAAAAAATCGGAGTTATCCGCAACCTATGACCGCACTACAAATAAAACATAGCCTGCTGATATGATATAATATTTGAAAAAAAATCTAAACACAGGCAGACATTTATTAGACGTGCCGAGAGTGCATGGATATGCTAAATATTACAAAATGGCGGGCAACGACATTTATTAATTACCACTTTTGTTGGGAGGGAAAATGAGATCGCCCGGAGCTAGATTTGTTAGTCGTTTAACAAATAACACAATGGCTTTAGTACTGGCGGGAGGCCGCGGTGAGCGCTTAGGCGTTTTGACTGACTGGAGAACCAAGCCAGCAGTACCATTTGGCGGTAAATTTAGGATTATTGATTTCACGCTTTCAAACTGCATGCACTCTGGAATTAATAAAGTTTGTGTCTTAACTCAATACAAATCGCACTCTTTGATTCGTCATCTCATAGAAGCATGGACTAAAATTAATAATGAACGAGGAGATTTTTTAGATATTGTTCCAGCGCAACAATGGACAGACGACGAAACATGGTTTCAAGGAACAGCAGATGCTGTTTTCCAATCCCTCGACATAATTGAAAGTCATGGGCCCGACTATGTAATTATTTTGGCGGGCGATCATATCTACAAAATGGATTACGGAGAAATGCTTGCCGAGCACGTAAATACAGGCGCTGATTTCACGGTAGCATGTATGACGGTAGATGTGGAACAGGCCGCAAAACAATTTGGTGTAATGGGGGTTAACGAGAATGGTCGAATTTTAGATTTTGAAGAAAAACCAGCAAACCCGAAAAATATCCCCGGTCAAAAGAATAAGGCGCTCGTTAGCATGGGGGTGTATGTGGTGTCTCAAGATTACCTAGCTGCTCGATTGCATGAAGATGCAAAACTACAGGGTTCTAGCCATGATTTTGGTCGCGATGTAATTCCAGAAGGTTTGCGGCGTGGTGATCATTTCCATGCGCATCGATTCCAAAACCCTACAAATGATGACCCACCATACTGGCGGGACGTGGGCACTATTGATGGTTATTATGAAGCCAACATGGAACTAGTCACCCCGAATCCTCCATTAGACCTCTATGATCCCGTTTGGTCCACGGTCACGCATCAACGGCAACTAGCNCCTACCCTATTNAATTGNCCGGANGGTGCCANATTAATAGAGTCAACAATGGTGAGCAGTGGTTGTGTGATTGTAAACTCNGAGNTGCGACAATCAATATTATTTTCGGATGTACGAGTAGATGATGGCTGTAAATTGGATGGAGTGCTGGCTCTNCCCGGTTGCCGAATAGGCGCAGGGTCGAGACTGAGAAATGTTATTCTTGATAATCGCTGTGAAGTCCCTCCTGGCACGATCGTCGGATTTGATGCGAAAAAAGANTTAGAATNTTACAACATCACNGACAATGGCATTGCCCTTATAAACCGCAGAATGCTGGGCCAAGGCCTAAGTTACAAACCAGAGGCATCGAGCTGAGATNNGNAANGTTAAAGCTANGAAATTAGCTATCTAACAGGGATACCGGCGTACTCACAAAAGACAGNGCATTTTCAATAAAACCGTAGTCAACTATTCCATTTTCAACCAAAGCACATTCATNACTACTAGCCATTACAAGTTCGCCCAATACCTCTAACCCCCCAACAATTCCCTTATTGCCATTCCAAAATTGTTTGTCCCGATGACGTGGAACAAAATANAGATTTAGCTCGTTACATTCATTTGAGAANGTTGCAACAAAATTGGCAGTTAAACGCGNTNGTTCAAAGTCGTTAACGCTGGTCCATCGCGNAATCCAGTGTCTGGCNTTTNNCACTACCTCAGTTAGCTGGCCGCGCCATCGCACAACCGAAATCGGATAGTCTAATATAAACTCTGGGGCATCATCACTTTTCGTTTCCTGAAATAATCTTTCTTCAAGAGGAAATTTNGGCACCTCAGGAGCTCTGCGAAAGAACTGAAAATGCAAGTGCCCAGGTATAGAAGCCCCCGCCCCGATACCGTTATAAAAACCAACGTGATTAGGGAGTTGCTCGGCTGTTTCGCAAAGATCCGTTAGAACCCGTTCCAACTTTANGTCTTCCGACTTATTGCTGAACAACTGTAANCCTTGCGGAATATGGGCCTGCGAAGCTACCACAACATGATTGGGAAGAAGNGGAAAGGGATTCATCCAAGCNTAGTAGATACCNCCACTAGCTTCTATTTCAAGGCCAATTTGNCGNTGCCCNTGTTGCCANCGAATGTTCTCACGACATAGAAAACACCCGTTATTNAGGCTTTCCTCNCCCGGCGGCGGATGTGCAACTCCNGCGCCTCCGTGCCGCTGNGCGCGTTTTGGGTTNAGCTGNACCCGNAAATTAAGGTCCGTGTTTGTGGGGTGCCCAAATACCAAACGCCGAACANCCTGCAGGTCATCTTGTATAAACCCGCTNTNCCGCTGATGNGTTTCTAATTCACCCAGTGCGGCACTCAGACCTCCGCTCGTCGTAGCNATNGACNGCAATTTAGCGTTTAGGTTAGACCAAGAAATTTCATAATCCATGAATACNTGATTAAATNAANTTTTTAACAGGTCAATCCCTAATTTCCGTAATATATTATTTTTAAACATNACCTNCCAGAAATAAGGTGTAATGATATCTTTATTANCGTTGGCAACACTTNTTAAAGGANACAAAATGCAAGGAGATAATATCGTTGTTGAAGCCCANCATCTNAGTGCTGCAGAAGTNATAACATCCTCTTTACTNAANACTATCGANTCNNCAGCAAACAGATTCACTATTNCTGTAGCGGGAGAGTCCGGTAGTGGAAAATCTGAAACAGCNACCGCTATTGCATNTNCTTTAGAAAACTACGGNATTNCAAGTATCATTTTCCAACAGGATGACTACTTCATTTATCCCCCAAAATCAAACGATGCAGCAAGGCGAAATGATNAAAAATGGGTCGGCCCTCAAGAGGTTAAAATCGACTTACTCTCCTCGCATTTAGAGGCATTCCAAGAAGGGAAATCGAATATCAGAAAGCCCTTGATTGATTACTCTTCCGACACCATTACTGAAGAAATTTATGATTTTAATAATGCACAAGTCGCAATTGCCGAAGGAACATACACATCTCTTTTAAAAAGTGTTGATATTCGTATTTTTATCGCACGAGATTTCAACCAAACGCTAGAACACCGGCAAAAACGCAATCGTGATATCTCAGAACTCGACTCGTTCACGGAGAACATCTTAAGGACTGAACACGCAATTATCTCTGAGCACCGCGCTCTTGCCGATATAGTTATAAACTCAGACTATACCGTCGATCTCAAACCAAAATAGGCAGATAAATGTAAATGCACATTATTTTTTTAAACCCACAAGGTAATTTTGACCAAGAAGACAGTCACTTGACCGAACACCCAGACTTTGGCGGTCAATTGGTTTATGTAAAAGAACTAGCACATGCTATGGCTGAACTGGGTCATAATGTGGATATAGTTACACGTCGTATCCGAGATAATAAATGGCCAGAATTTGCTGCAGATCAGGAAAGTTATAAATCATCTCCCAAAACACTAAGGATTTTACGTTTCCCATGCGGTGGGGATAAATTCTTAGAAAAAGAGCAACTGTGGCCGCACATACCGGAACTAATTACAAATATGCTCAATTTTTATGGGGATATGAGGCCTGACTTTGTAACAGCGCATTATGCCGACGGCGGCTATGGGGCGGCACTAACACAGATAAAAACAGGCATTCCATTTACTTTTACCGGGCATTCGTTAGGCGCACAAAAACTTGATAAATTGGGAACGAATAAGGTTAATTGGCCGAAGATGGAGGCCCGATTTAATTTCTCTAAGCGCATAGCAGCAGAACGAATTAGCATGCAAAATGCCGCACGTATTATTGTTTCTACTGGACAGGAAAAAGAAGAGCAATACTCACATCATCTTTATAATGATGCGATAAATAGCTCTGACAAGTCAAGATTTGCGATCACTCCCCCAGGTGTAAATGAAAGCATATTCAGTACAAAAGAAACAGAACTTGATAATCAAATAAAGCCTAAGTTGGAAGCAGAGTTCGGAGAAGACGCGAGACCTGGTATAGTAATTTCAAGTCGTCTTGATGAAAAAAAGAATATAATAGGTGTATTAAAGGCAGTTGCAGAAACTAGGCACTTATCGGAGAAAGCACAGATAATTTTATGTGTAAGAGGGATAGAGTGCCCCGAACGAGACATTGGTAAACTCAGTAATTCGGAGCAAACCGTATTAAAAGAAATATTAGAGCTTCTTGCCACTGCAAATATTCGTCAGCAAACACATTTTCTTAATATCGGATCACAACTCGAGTTAGCAGCGACTTATCGTTTCTTTGCTCAACGCGGGTCTGTATTTGCCCTTACTTCCTTGTACGAGCCATTTGGCTTAGCACCCATCGAGGCTGCCGCGACAGGTTTGGCCCCGGTCGTGACAAAAAATGGAGGCCCATCGGAAATTTTTGCAGATGGATCGGGCATACTAGTCGACCCATTTGTTCCTAGCAATATCGGGCAAGGTTTAATGGATGGGCTGGAGCGCCATTACGAATTATCGCAAGCGGCTATGCGCCGTGTTAACGAAGTTTATACATGGCAAAATACAGCTGCCGGCTACCTTTCAGTGATAGAAAACGTCGGAACTGCAAAGAAGTCGAATACAGAAGAAGAACCGCTAAAATTAGACGAAAATAAACGCATTATCAAATATCTGGAGGGACAAGCTTAAAAAAATATCGCAAAACTAACCTTGATCAAAAAGAGGCATTAAATCGATTTTCGAAGGCCTATTATTAGAGCTATCAATGATTCATTAAACTAAATTCGGTCAATTATTGTTGCAAATGCAACTCATTATCATTACTTTTTCGTAGCCCGTTTGCTTGGCATGTGATTAGAATCAGTGGAAAATATCGGTAACCTTCGTTTAAAACGCAACCCATAGCAATTAATTGCTACAGTATTTGGATACGATTTTTTATTGTAAAAAATGTAGAGCCTTTTGGTGTTCTCGATGGCGTAGCTGTTAGAAAACAAAATGCCCAGCGATAGGTGCAGCTTTATAAGAGCACCTTCAGCACATTTTTACTTTTTCAAACATTAAGTCGATCTAAGGAGTTTTTTATGGATGCCCAAACACTCAAATTGCCGGACTCCTTAAGTCTAACCACTATCGAAAACATCCAACATTGGACTGATGCACTTTTTTCATTCCGTGCAGCTAGACCCGCTAGTTTTCGTTTTCGGTCAGGGGAATTTATAATGTTAGGTCTTCCGGTGGAGGGCAAACCGCTNCTTCGAGCATATTCNGTCGCAAGTCCATTTTGGGATGAAGGGCTCGATTTTTANTCAATTAAAGTTCAGGANGGTCCCNTAACATCTCGGCTNCAGCATATCAAACCTGGTGATGAGCTTATACTGGGNAAAAAACCAACTGGCACGCTCGTTCTAGATTGTCTCAAGCCCGGCAAAAGGCTNTTTTTGTTTTCNACCGGGACAGGCATAGCTCCATTTGCGAGCATTATACGAGACCCAGAGACTTATGAGGCTTATAGTCGGGTGATTTTAACCCACACGTGTCGTCAAGTTGCAGATTTACAATATGGAGTAGAGCTNATTAATGGGTTGAAGACCGATCCATTATTATCTGAAACAGTCCTCGATCGCGTTACTTATTATGGCACAACAACCCAAGAAGAAAATGAGTATACTGGNAGAATTACNGACCTTATGAACANAGGNAAGTTCTTTGAAGATCTNGATATNGATNTTCTCAACCCAGAAANAGACCGAGTAATGATTTGCGGCTCTATGGAGATGATAAAGGATACTGCTGCAATCGTCGAGGANGCNGGACTACAAGAAGGCTCAAATAGTAAACCTGGTGATTATGTNATAGAAAAAGCNTTCGCCGAATGACACCCCNGGTAAGCTTGGTACNAANTAANGNTTACACAAAGNTTNANANAGCACTCANTGTGACANNNGTTCANTTATGCNTTTTTTGTTTTGATTGGTTTTNTTCTGTTCNGGTTACACGTCTTGCANATGATGCANTCAAGCCCAAAACANCTTCTCGCAGGACAGTGTTCGCGCCCGTAATAAATTATTTGTAAATGCAAATTGTTCCAAGAATGTATTGGAAATAATCGTTTTAAATCTTTTTCTGTTTGAGTAACATTTTTGCCACTTGTCAGCCGCCAACGNTGTGCAAGCCTGTGAATATGAGTGTCNACTGGGAAGGCAGGATGGCCGAANCCTTGAGACATGACTACACTAGCGGTTTTGTGACCGACACCAGGCAGTTTCTCAAGCTGTTCAAAGCTTTCTGGAACCTCACCGTTNAAATTNGCGACAAGAATTTTTGAGAGATTNGATATNGCTNTAGATTTTTNTGGTGCTAATCCGCAAGAACGTATCACCTGATATATCTCNTCAACAGTCANCTCCGACATCTCTGAAGAGTTTTTTGCNAGGGCAAAGAGATNGGGAGTTACNTTATTCACGCGTTCATCGGTACACTGGGCGCTTAAAAGGACTGCAATAAGNAATTCAAACTGGTTCTGATGTTTGAGTGGAATTGGAANTTTAGGGTAAATTTCGTTAAGCTTTNTANATATAAAGCTTACTCTTTCCGACTTGATCATTTTTAGGCTCAGCTACTTTCATAAAGAAACGAGAGTTGCTGTATCTCTTTNTCACTCTTCTGATCACGAAGAAAAGTTGGGTATTCTCCTGTNAAGCAATGATCGGTNAATGCTGGTGCTNAANCTTCTCGGCCATTCGGATGCCCCATTGCCTTGTANAGACCATCAACGCTCAGGAANGCTAAACTATCAGCGCCTATGTAAGATCGCATCTCCTCTANAGAATGGTTAGCGGCTATTAGGTCTTCTTTTTTGGGTGTATCTATACCATAAAAGTCTGGGTACCTTATGGGAGGCGCTGCAATACGCATGTGAACCTCTGAGGCCCCAACCTCACGAACCATTTGCACAATTTTTGTCGATGTAGTGCCTCTGACTATCGAGTCATCGANNAATACTACACGCTTATTTTTAAATAAGGATCGATTAGCATTGTGTTTTAATTTGACTGANAACGANCTTATTGACTGCTGAGGTTCAATAAATGTTCGTCCTACATAATGGTTCCGTATGATTCCAAGTTCGAAAGGTATCTTCGATGTTTCAGAGTATCCCAAAGCTGCGGGTACTCCACTATCGGGTATAGGGACAATCATATCTGCTTCTATACTGGATTCTAACGCAAGCTGTCGGCCCATCGCTTTCCGACANTCATATATATTTTCCCCGCCAACAATGCTGTCAGGTCTCGAAAANTATATGTATTCAAAAATNCATGGCCGTAAGCTTTGTTCTGGAAAGGGGNTGAAACTCTCAATACCACTGTCAGTGATTANTACTATTTCGCCATTACCGATTTCTCGGATAAAATTTGCGCCCACCATATCAAGAGCACAGGTTTCTGAGCTAAGAATATAAGCTCCATTTAGTTCGCCCAGCACCAACGGTCTTATACCTATCGGGTCTCGCGCCCCTATAAGTTTTTTATTCGTTAAGATAGAAAGTGCATAGGCACCNTCTATTTGAAACAAGGCATCGATAATTCGATNTAAAATTCCGTCCCGTTCAGAGTTCGCAACAAGCTGCATNATTGTTTCAGTATCGGTCGTCGATTGNAATATNGAGCCATCATTTACAAGTTGGTTTCTCAAAGTACGTGCGTTNGTCAGGTTTCCATTATGGCTTATAGCAAATCCACCACTCGANAGGTCCGCGAATAGTGGCTGTACGTTTCGAAGTATTGTGTCTCCCGTGGTNGAATAACGAACATGGCCAATGGCTGATTGTCCGGCCAGTTGGCTCAGGACTGCTGGTTTAGTGAAATTATCGCCAACAAGCCCTAAACGCCGCTCGGCAAAAAAATGAGAACCATCGAAACTTACAATGCCGGCGGCCTCTTGCCCGCGGTGCTGAAGTGCATGAAGCCCCAACGCTGTGATAGCACCGGCATCTGGGTGACCATAGATCCCAAACACGCCGCATTCATCACGCGGCTTATCTTCAATTTCTTCTGAAATGGATATCTGTTTCAAAGGTCCCCCTCTTAACAGAATTTAGCAAATGACTAACCGGCTTCAAAATCATTCCAGATCTAATCAACAAAAATTACCTTCATGAATGATACATAAGTGTAATATCATCAACACCACATTCCAGCAAAAGTTAATATCTAAATAATGTCTACTTATCGTTACCGTCCCACTATACCAAAACAAAGGTCAGGATCGTACAACGTGAGCACTGAAGCATACAAAAAAATCCGCGACACAATCTTTGAAACTTTTAATTCAGTATCCTATTTTTCAATAAATACTCGCTTTGCAAGGATCCGACTTTAACAATACGGGTGTGAAAAAAATCATACTTAGATTTGCAGAGTGTTGTGAACAACAAAAAGAGAATTTATTAGTTTTGTTAGAAGTACCCCGTTAGTTCGGCAGTAGGGGATTTAGGTACAAATCTTTTTTTCACAGTACGGAGGGGACTTCATTGAAAAAGATTAACAAAATAGGTGTCCTTACAAGCGGTGGCGATTGCGCGGGACTAAACGCCGCTATTAGAGCAATTACATTCAGAGCCATCAATGGTTTCGGATGGCATGTATTTGGAATTAAATATGGCACTCAGGGACTTATGGAGCGACCTGTTGATACAAATAAGCTTGA
Source organism: Rhodospirillaceae bacterium (assembly GCA_002718015.1). Taxonomy (GTDB): domain Bacteria; phylum Pseudomonadota; class Alphaproteobacteria; order UBA8366; family UBA8366; genus UBA8366. The sequence continues at coordinate 15,001 of PBCW01000008.1, read as the reverse complement.
TTTGAGTCTCTTTACAGGCGACTTTTTAAGAAGAGGTGGAACTATTTTAGGCTCGATAAATCGAGGTGACCCTTTTGCTTTTCCAATGCCAGATGGTACCGTGCTAGATCGATCTGACGAAATCATTGCAGGATATCACCAACTCGGCCTCGACGCGGTTATAGCAATTGGCGGTGATGGTAGCTTAGCTATCTTGAGACGATTAGCTCAACAAGGAGATATGAACCTTATTGGAATACCTAAAACCATTGATAATGATGTTGGTCGNACTGAAAACTCAATTGGCTATGCAACTGCTGTTGATGTTGCTACTGAGGCNCTCGATAGACTACAACCNACTGCAGCAAGNCATGATAGGGTTATGGTTCTTGAGGTAATGGGACGAGATGCCGGTCATATTGCCCTTTCTGCTGGCATCGCAGGTGGTGCAGACGCAATATTATTGCCAGAAATCAAATGGGACCTAAGCAGNCTTATACAAAAACTTAATGATGTACGAGTTGCAACACGAAATTTTGCTTTAGTAATTGTCGCTGAAGCGGCTCGTTTGCCAACTGGGGAAGTNGTTGGGCGTGACCGTTCNAATGGAGAATATAGATTAGGTGGCGTTGCNCATGAGATAGGCCGACTTATTGAGGAAGTCACGAATATTGAGACCCGGGTAACCGTTCTTGGTCATGTACAACGTGGAGGCGTGCCNAATGCAAGTGACCGTCTTTANGCATCTGCTTTTGGTGTCAAAGCGGTTGATTTAATAGCAGAGAAAAAATTTGACCGGCTNGTTGTTTGGTCGGATCGGGAGTGCAGCGACGTCTCTCTTGAAGATGGAATTCGGGACTACAGAACTGTGGACTTAAACGGCACCTTAGTAAAAACAGCGCGCGGGTTGGGGATCTACATTGGTGAAAGTTAGCTAAGCCGACCTCTCAGCATATACTGACGCAGTGCAATTAAGCGCAAAATTTGGAAGTAAAGCTTGGTGAAATAGAATAGTGGAGCTTAGAGGTTACGTTATAAAAAGTCTGGAGTGTAAAATCTTGTGCCAGCTCTCTNAAAAAATGAANCCTGTATGAAATTCAATTATTTTTCTCAGATACCAGCTTGCCAGTGAATACAACACCCNTTTCAGAGTCATGCAGGCCTGCAGTTTCAAAAATCTCGGCAAATATTTCATCTTTATTGGTTTCATCCACTAAGACTGTCAAAATAGACGCCTCACCGAACTCACCAAATTGTTTGTCATCAAACAAATCATCGCTTCTGCCAGTTTCGTGAAAGATGTACTCGACCTTATCGTGGTTTTTAAGCTTGTCGAATACTTTCGTACCGGCATCGATTGACAGCATTGATCCAATTTCGAGTAGCATTATTATTCTATTCCTTATCCACCGCTGAGTTCAGAACATCCTCAGGAACATATGTTGCGACACTATTAAGATCAGCTATGTACATTATTCCTTTTCCTGGAGTGTCAAGCTTTCCTGCTAAATATACCGCGTCAAAGACCCGCGGTGCCTGCTCTTCCGAGACAATAATCCGTATCACTTCTTTTTGCTCATCGACTGTAACACCCATTAACCCCATGCGGTCACGAATACCCGTGCCTCGGGCAAAACTGACGGTAGCCCCCTGCACCCCGACATTTTTTGCCGCTTCTAACACTTCTTCAGCTAAACCGTTTTGCAAAACGCATGTGATGAGCTTTACATCGGTCAGTTCTATTATGTGACGGTCAGGCATTCTAAACTTCCTTTAGTTCTGCGTTTTGTTTTGAGGAATTTCGGCTTTGGTTGATCTGGATAATAATTCCCATCGAGAGCACGGCTATTATTGGGCAGATGCTCGCTAATGATAAAATCCCAAAACCCTCCACAGCGGACACTGCGCTACCAAGGCCCAGCCCCATGGCTAAGACCAAAGGAACAGTGACAGGCCCTGTTGTAACGCCAGCACTATCCCAGGCGACATTTACAAACTCCTCCGAGGAAAAAATTGTTAGCACGACACCTAACCCATAAAGCGGCAATAGGATTGTTGCGAGATCTAAGTTCAAGACAAGCTTGGCAACTCCTAACGAAATACCAATCGAGACCCCACTTGCTACGCTGTACATCAGCATCGATTTCTTGAATGCACCATTTGTAAGTTTCTGGACAGTTAGCCCGAGGGCATTCAAAGCAGGTTCGGCGAGCGTGGCACCAAAACCAAGGATTAAGGCAAAGCCAATCACTAATGCAATCCCTATCTCTTTTGAGAAGATCGGTGATGATTCAATAATTGGTAGTTGTATAAACGCAGCCGGCAAAGATTGACCCGTCTGAGTTCCGATTGCCCCCAAACCATAGGTAAGACCTAAATTGAAAATGCACATTCCTACAACGCACAAGACCAACCCATAAATTGTGACTAATTTGTTTGAAAGTTTGACTTTCAATATAAAAAAGAGAACCAAAAAAAGAAATATGACCAGTGGCAATATGGCCCGAACACCCAGAACAATCTCTACAGCCGGGGTCTGTTCCCACATTGAAACAACGGAACCTGCCGAAGCGCTTGCGGCATTGGCATTGGCTATGATTTCTGCCGGTGTAATCTGGAAAAACACAAATAATGTTAGCAGCAAAACAGCTGTCACCGGGAACAATGAGGCTAAGGTAACAATACCAAAACCGGACAATGTGGACCCTCCCTTCCCTGCTGAATTGGCTATTCCTATTCCCATGGCTAGAACAAGTGGCACAGTTACAGGCCCGGTAGTTACAGCGCCGCAATCCCAAGCTAATCCCAATACACTTTTTAGGTCAGGCACAGTCCAAAAATAAACAGTAAGCATCGCTGACGGGGCTAACGCAAAAAATATTAATGGTTTTAAAGACCACCCGTACACAAAACGGAGAGTACCAAAAATTGCAGCCAAACCAACACCCGCCCCTACTATCAACACCAAAGGCACAGTCCAGTTATTCAGAACCTCAAAGAGATATGGGGCCTGTTTAACGTCAACTGATGATCCAAATGCCTGAAGAGCCCCAATGGCAGGTTCAGCAAAAGTAACTCCAACCCCTAGAATCCCTATTATTACTAAGACGACTGGCATTGATGCTTTTTGTGGAAGATTAGACCCTATAACATTGCCAAAGGGCATGAGACCTGAGTTCAAGCCTTCCATGAAGGCAGCCAGCCCTACAATTACAGCTAACAAACCTACTAATAGGGTCGTCGCAGCTTGCACTGGGTACTGCAAAACAAAAATCTGAAATAAAGTGGCATAAAGTGCCAAAGGCACAACAGCTTTTACTTGCTCCATAAAGCGGGTTTGAAGGTAAGGCCGCAGAAGGCCCACTGCATAACGCAGAGAAACCTTTATTCGTTCGGGCCGAAGAGTTTTAGAACCCTCACTATCAGGCTTTGGCGTGAGATCATTGTAGCTTATCTTCGTATGACGAATTTTGTATTTGGAAAGAAAGGTCCCATATCTCATTTTTTGTGCTCTCAGGTATTTACAACCAAGTTACCCGAAATTATACCCGCATATCGACATGTTTTACCAAAAGTATTTTTATTAATAGCAACAACACATTTTATCTATGGTTGAATTAGACGTCAGTGTTCAAGTTTTTGCACCTGCAATTTGATTATATTTGCACGGAGATCATCGCTCGTTTGCTGGATGCACTCTGGATTTTATCAATTAAATTATGGAGGCCGACTGCAGTAGAGAATGATGGGACATATTGATTTTTCTCATTTATAGAACGCGCAAAGTCAGAATACATTTGACCAACATTAAATGCCTCACCTCCCGGTGTCTCCGCCGAAACCAGGTTTAGACTATCCGGAACAACCATTTCATTTAACGTGTTATTACCTTGTGCACCAAAAAGGGAGAGTTTTGTAAGCTGCACTGAATCATCACCTTTGATAACCAACGTGCCTTTATCCCCGTAAATAGCCATTCGGTACCCGCTTCCAGCGAAGGGAATAACAGCAGTATGGGATGTCATGGGCGCACCGTTACAAAGCTGCCCTTGAATGAAAATGTGGTCGGGAGAGGTAACCGTTACAGTTTCGTTCCTTCCTGTATCGAGCCAATTTGAAACGCGTGTATCGACAATAGCCGAAATTTTTTCAATTGCACCAGCCACATACTGCAACGCATCAAGGGTATGACCATTCAATATGGTCAATGAGTTGGCACCAAGTGTTATATCTCGTTGCCATGTGCGATGAGAGGGACGAGTAAGAACACCGTCGCGCACAACATGACAATGAACTGACAGAACTTCTCCTAAATAGCCATCCTCGACGAGTCCTTTCATGTATTGTATTTCCGGGCAGGCTCGAGCTTGTAATCCAACTGCAGTGACAATGTCCTTTTTTTTAGCAAGCGCCGTTAGTATTTCTGCCTCCTCGGTAGTTTTACCTAGTGGCCATTCGCAATAGACGTGTTTACCAGCCTCAATGGCCGTTTTAGCCGGCGCGAAATGGGATGGAACCCTTACGACCACAGCAACAGCATCAATCTCATTGGATGTGACCATTTTATTAACATCGTGAAAGGCTTGTTTAGCACCAAAAGTTTTCCGAACGGCCTCAGCGCTTTCAGGTTTCGTCGTACAAACCGCCGTCAATTCAAATTCCTCGCTAGCCTTTAGAGCCGGCATATGAGCTCGGGAAGACCAAGTGCCGCTAACACTAGCGCCCACCAAACCAATCCGAATTTTGGCACCCATGCTTTAACCCCCTTCTTTTTTAATTTCCCCATGCAATTTGCATATGTCTTATTTCGGAATACTACCCTTTACGGTGGTCCGCCACATGAGCCTTTCTAGTGGAAGATCGTAATCTACCTCAGCCTTGTGCTGACATGTACAATTATCCCACACAACGATGTCCCCCTCACTCCAGCTGTGCCTGTATACGAATGCAGGGTGTACGACATGGCTGGCGAGGGCCTCTATCAAAATTCTACCCTCCTCCTCACTTTTACCCTCTATGCCGGCACTTTCTCCAGACACATAAAGGCTCTTACGACCAGTAATTGGATGTGATCGTACAAGAGGATGGGACACTGGGGGATATTGCTGTATAGCGTCTTTAGAGGGTTTAGCTCCACGCTTGCGCCGCGTAAAATCGTAAATTACCCTCAAGTTTGATATTTTTCTTTTCAAGGTAACCGGTAGTGCATCCCAGGCGGCGGCAGTATTAGCAAACGACGTATCCCCTAGCGCGAAACCGTTGAGCTGTGGAACTTTTCTCGCGTGCAGCATAGTTGCTTTAGCCGGCCTCATTGCATAGCACATATCCGAGTGCCATTCAGTTCCGGCTCTAGCTGTTCCAATGGGTTTGCCGTTTTCAACGATATTTGAGATCCGGTAGATCTCAGGACTACCGTTAATACCAAATTTTTTTGCATTATGATTTATAGCAGGCTCACCAAAAACTCTTGTGAACCTAACTTGCATCTCGGGCTCTAATTTTTGCCCACGTAAATAAATGACACCGTGGTTAGCGAGAGCATTACGAACGATCTTACTCTGAGCGTCGGACATTGTATCCCTGATATCTAGACCGGCTACCTCAGCACCGATCTTTTCCATCAAGGGAATAATTTTGATACCTGTCATTCAGCGTCAATCAGTCTAAATCTGGCTACATTAATACCGTGCTCTTTTTCGATCACGAGTTCAACGGGATGATCGATGCTAAATTTTGAATAATCTGTTTCACCAACAATATTAGTGGCCATCTGAGGCCCTTCATCCAACTTTACTATTGCCACATTATAAGGAAGCCTGTCCTTATAAGCCGGTATGAATGACGTGTGATAAACAACCCAACTTGTCATCACTCCATTGCCAGATGCCTTTGTCCATGTGTAATCAGCCGCCAAGCAATTAGGACATTCTTGACGTACTGGCAGCCAAGAATGACCACAATTGTTGCACTTTTGAAAAAGCAACTTCCCCTCTGATAGCCCATCCCAAAAGGGTTTGTTTATTTGATCAACTTCAGGGAGTGGAAAATCGTCGCTCATCTTCACTTCTCTCCTATTGGCCGAGAATCAGGGTGGAATGAGTATGCATCTCACCCCCTTGATTACTAACAATACCCTTTTTCGCATTCTTGACCTGAAGATTGGCCTCGCCCCGCATCTGGCGTACACCCTCAATCACAAGCTGCATGCCGGGCATACCTGTTTCTGATAAAAGTCCACCAGAAGTATTAAACGGTAATCCGCCATCCCAACCAATACCACCATCGCCGACGAATGGGCCACCCTCCCCATGTTTACAAAAGCCGTAATCTTCGAGCGACATGATGGGTGTAATCGTGAAGCAATCATAAAATTGTGCCACGTCGATGTCTTTAGGGCTCAATCCCGCCATGCTAAACGCTGTTGCACCAGACTTATGTGCCATTGTACGTGTAAGATCCGGCCGCTGCGCTACCTCCCAAGAGGTCTGGCCTTGACCAAACCCGAGGATAGGAACCGGCTTTTCTACCCCAGCTTTTTTGGCGTGCTCGGCGCTCATTACTACAACCGCTGCGCCGCCGTCTGAAATCAAACAACAATCGTCGCGCCGCAGGGGATCGACAATTAAACGGCTCTGAAGGTAATCATCTAACGTGATCGGAATTTGAAGCTGCGCGTTTGGGTTTTTTGCCCCGTTTGCACGATTGTTTATAGCGACCGCTGCGAGCTGCTCCTCTGTGGTGCCGTGCTGTTCCATGTGCCGTCGTGCGATCATAGCATAGCCCGCCGTAGTACTTACCCAGCCATGAGTTCCCGAGCCATCAGCACCACCACGTGGCTTGGCATAGGCAGACCGAGTTCCCGTTCGCGGATTATCGGCCATGCAAACTAACGCTACCTCACATTGATCATGCTCTATCGCCATAGCTGCAAACGAGATCATCGAAATGCCGGATGCTCCTGCTTGATCCCAAACACCGCCGATCCGCGGCATGATACCAAGCGCCTCAGCGACGGTTTGGCCAAACTTGGATTGAAATTTTGATGTAGGATATTTGACCAGCACTGCATCGATTTCATCTTTTGAGATTGACGCATCATTTAATGCTTTCCTGCAGGCCTCAACATTCAAAGAAACAGGCGTACGCCCCTCAAGCTTGCCAAATGCAGTGTGCCCTACTCCTGCGACAACAACCTTGCCCCGCATTAAATTACTTCCTCGGCTCTGAGTTCACCTACTTCCTCCATACTAAGCCCTAACCAATCGCCATATATTTCATCGTTGTGGGCTCCGATCAATCCACTTGGCACGAGAGGGAGTAATGGTGTTTCAGGAAAACGTAATGCTGAATGCGGAACAACGATATCGCCCATCTCGGGGTGATCCATGTGCTGAAGAGCTCCGCGTTGATGCATGTGGGGATCATTCATTACCTCTAGGAGATCACGTATCCGCTCAGAAGGAACGCCAAACTTATCGTTCAGCTGGTCAACTTCTTCATCACTTAAAGTCTTGGTCCAATCATTAATAATTGCATCGATTGTATCCATAGCTGCTACCCGACCCATATTTCGCTTGTAATCGTCTTTTTCAGATAAATCCGGACGCTCCATGGCACTGCACAATCGTTGCCAATGGACATCATTCGAACAAATGATGGCCACATGCCCCTCCTTACTTTCATAGACATTGTAGGGGCATAGCGAGAGCCCACCATGCCGATTCCCTGTACGCGGGGCAGCTTTTTTTGTGTTGTAAACAATACCAAGGTTTGATCCAAGGCTTTGGTATACCGCCTCTTCCATGGAAATCTCTACCAGCCGCCCCTCGTTGGTTTTTTCGCGTTCAAACAAAGCGGTGGTTATCCCTGCATAAAGGTGGATGCCAGCCATGAAGTCACAAAATGCTGCGCCTGCTTTTAATGGAGGACCGTCCATCTCGCCAGTCACACTCATCACACCGGAAACCGCTTGTACAGTGAGATCCATTGCCAGCTTGTCGCGATGAGGGCCACTGCGCCCGAAGCCCGAGCCCGATGCGTAAATAAGCCTCGGGTTGACCTTTTTCATGACGTCGTATCCAAGTTCAAGCCTATCCATGACCGTTGGTGCAAAATTTTCCATAAGGACATCTGCTTTTTTGGCCATCTGCTTTAAAATTTCTTTTCCACGGTCCGTTTTTATGTTGAGTGTCACGCATTTTTTATTTGAATTGAGCATCGCAAAAGGGAGCGTTATGATATCGCCAGTTCCCCTGTTGCGGAGATGTTCACCGGTTTTAGGTTCAATCTTAATAACGTGTGCCCCTGCCATAGCAAGCAAGAAACCGCAATACGGCCCATGGTAAACCTGCCCAAAATCAAGGACGGTGACGCCCTCTAAAGGATAATGATTTTTTGCCATTTATTATTTCCCTTTGAAGTTAGGAGACCGTTTTTCTTTAAATGCCGCCGGGCCCTCCTTCGCATCCTCGGTGAACTTTAACAGGCGCTGCGTCAAAGCTTCCACGCGAAGCCCCGTTGTCAAATCCATTTCTCTCGCTCTTACTGCAAGCTCTTTCGCTGCCTGCAGTGCAAGAGGAGCATTGGCGGCAATCCTGGAAGCATATTCAAGTGCGGCGTCCATTAGCCCGTCGGCAGGCACGACTTTGTTAATAAGCCCCCATTTCGCAGCAGTTTCCGCATCCCATCGATCTCCAGTAAGAAGCATTTCCATTCCAATAGCGTATGGTAATTGGCTCAAGACACGCTGAGTTCCACCATTCGCCGGAACGACCCCTCGCTTGACCTCTGATAGACCAAAGGTTGCGTGGTCCGCCGCGATGCGAACATCAGTCGCGAAAAGCATAGTCATACCGCCACCTAAACAATATCCATTAATCGCGGCAATTATTGGCTTCCAAACTTCTAGGCCTCGATTCAAAAGTTGATCACGCTGCGTTATCCACATGTCAGTTAATTCGTCTGGATTGGTAAGTACGTTTTTAATATCAGCGCCAGTCGTAAAACTCCGATCTCCTGCACCGGTTACAATAGCACATACTACGTCGCTATCGTCCCGTACTCGTTGCCAGGCCTCAGATAAGCCCTGATAATGCGCTTGATCGAGTGCATTCAACTGTTTAGGTCTGTTCATAGTAATGATCGCAATGCCATCATTGCGCAATTCAAAATCAATCGACATATCCGTCCATCCTATTAATTTCTTAACAAGTCCCGAGCGATAACCATTCGGTGCACTTCGGATGGCCCCTCACCTATTCTCTTAATTCGCATTTCTCTGTACCAACGCTCTAAAGGCATCTCAGCAGCAACACCCATACCACCGAAAATTTGAATGCAGCGATCAACGACACGACCGGCCATCTCCGTGCTGTATAGTTTTGCCATAGACGCAGCAACCTTTACATCGTGCCCAAGGTCAGCCTGCCAAGCTGCTTGATAAGCTAATAATCGTGCTGCTCGAATTTCAACTTCTGAGTCGGCAATCATCCATTGCACCGCCTGTTTATCAGCGAGCTTTGTTCGGAAAGTCTCGCGTTGCTTCGCCCACTCTATGGCTAGCTCAAGAGCACGCTGGGCAATACCGATAACGTTGGCTGAATATGGAATACGCATGTGAACTAGCCATTTCTGGCAAAGAGCAAAACCTTTACCCTCTTCGCCAAGTAAATTTTCCACTGGAACTTTACAGTCTACAAAATTTACTTCTGATGGCGAGTAAGAGCGGATAACTGGAACTGGCCGGGTTTCTATGCCCTCCATTTCTTTATCAACAATGAAACACGTTATTCCATTATCAGTACGAGCGAACACAATTCCCCACTCTGCAGCCTCAGCACCAGTTATCCAGAGCTTTGTGCCGTTTAAAACATATTGATTGCCCTTTAACTCAGCCTTGCACTGGATGGCTCTGGCAGGATCGGCCCCGCCACCAGGCTCTGAAATAGCAACGAATGCCTTCAATCCTTGCTCAATGGTGCGTTTGCCATACTGGTCAATCTGCAACTTAGACCCATCGAATATGACGTTCGGCGGATCAACACCGAAGGCGCCGCAAGCGGGAACGTAAGCACCCATTCTACATTGNGCAGCTTCCTCAGCCACTACTGCTTGNGCCAGCAGAGAGAGTTCACTACCGCCATACTCTTTTGGGGTATTCATGCACCAAACACCAAGTTCCCCCTTTGCTTTTTTTTGCAAGGGTTCCAATAATTCGTTTGGCATCCTGTAGGAATCATGTTCAAGCGTTTCCTCTGCGGGGCATACCTCTTCTCTCATGAATTTTTTGATATTATCCCGAAGCAAAACTAATTCTGAGGGCAATTCCCAGGCACCGGTCTCTTCCATTCATACCTCCAAGTCACAGAAAAAGCGCACCGAGTGTGCATAATATGTATGTTACAGGCTTATGACAATTGACTATCAAGTTGGTCACGATGCCAAAANTCGGTCAATCTCTTCCATATCTGAAGCACTGAGTTTCCAACGTGAAGCATTTGCGTTAGATAATAATTGNTCGGGTTTGGATGCACCACAAATTACTGATGCTATGCAGGGTTGAGCTGCGAGCCAAGAAATGGCAAGTGTTAATAAATCATAGCCATTGTCCCGCGCAAATATTTCCAGNCGCTCCAACANGTCNAAATCNGCTGCTTCAATATCATTAGCGCCATCCATTCTGCTCCCTGGCTCGGGNTCGTCACCTCTTTTATAACGTCCCGTCAGAAGTCCTTTTGCAATAGGGTAGTAAGGAAGAAGTCCAATAGCGTTATGTTCACACACTGGAATCAGATCTTTCTCTATGTCTCGCGCTAGCATATTCCAACTATTTTGAGCTGTAACGAAACCTTTCAGACTACATCTTGCAGCTTCATCAATAGCTTCCTGCATTTCTAGGCCCGTATAATATGAACATCCATAAAATAGGATCTTTCCTTCCTGAACTAAATTCTCAAGAGCTCCCAAAGTTTCAGATACAGGTGTTTCGTGATCTGGCCTATGCTGTTGAAACAGGTCAATTCGGTCTGTTTTCAATGCTTTTAAAGCCTTTTCCGCTGTTGCCTTTATATTCTCGGGCGAGCCCTTTTTTTTCCCTTCAACGTTAGAATGACTGTGACCAAATTTAGTAGCGAGAACCACTTCATCCCTTCTACCCTTAAGACCATTCCCAATAAATTCTTCGGAAAGCCCCCCTCCATAGGTTTCGGCAGTGTCGAAAAAGTTCATGCCGGCTTCAAGTGCTGCATCAATTACAGCGTGTGTGGCTGCTTCATCAATTCGTTTACCGAATGCGTTACATCCAACTCCAACAATAGATGCTTTAAGCCCTTCGGGACTACCGATGTACTTTGTTTCCATAATTCATCCTTTATCATTAATCCGGTATTCGCTGTAACACATTCGAAGTGGCAATGATCATTTTTCCGTTACTGCACTTTTGTAAATAATCCGTAGAAACCATGTCGTACTCAGGATCTTAAGCCAAGCCCCTGCCTTGTATTATCAAGCACCCAGCCATTATTGTATATCAACACTTACAAGGAGGAAGACAGTGCAACCCAGTATTTGTGCATTAACTCCAGTATTTGGAGTCAAAATAAAAAACATTGATCTGTCACAGAAACTTAACTGTGGCATAATTGACAAACTAAAGGAGGCATTCGAAGAGCATTCCTTACTTCTCTTTCCAAAACAATACATTACAGATGAGGCACATGTAGCTTTTACCGAACACTTTGGTGTATCCGAAAGGCCACGTAAAAGCTTTGGGAGTTATCACCACAAACCAAATATCAATGTTGTGATAAATTATGATAAGGAGGGGAATTTATATAAAGCTAACGAACCTCGCGCGCGCTTCCGTAAAGGTCAAAGAATGTGGCACACCGATGGGTCCTATAAATCAATCCCTTCAATTGCCTCAATTCTTCGGGCATGCATCGTTCCGCCTGAGGGTGGCCATACACAATTTGCCAGCCTCAGAGCAGCTTGGAATGGGCTGTCCAAAGAGGACCAAAATCGCTTTCAAAATCGAACGGCCGTCCATCACTACGCGCATTCCCGTCGCCAGATGAATATTAAATTTCTTAGCGATGAAGAGGCAAAAAAATTCCCGCCCGTACGGCACCCTATGATGAGGGCAAATCCCATAAATGGAAAAAAAGCCCTCTATGTGAGTTCATATGCTGCCTACATAGAGGGAGAGGATAAAACGGAAAGCTGTAAAGAATTGGAAATGTTGCTGAGATTTGCTGGCCAAAAAAGATTTGCATATGATCACAAATGGCAGGTCGGCGATTTAGTAATGTATGATAATCGATCCTGTTTGCACCGTGCGACCCCTTACCCCATTGATAAATATCCTCGCATTCTGCGCAGAACAAATATCGCTGATAATCATCCTACCATGAAAAATAATATTTTGAACGCTCTGTAGAACCAGTCATAAAGGATGGTACATCTCGAGTAAAAGAAGTGTCGCCGCCTGGTAAGATGTAAATTCAGAATTTCCTAGCAAGATACCGTCATATATTTATAAACTGGCCGGCTTGTTATATTACGCCAAATTCGGAGAGATGGCAGAGTGATTGAATGCACTGGTCTTGAAAACCGATTACCATATTTTAAGTAGTTGTTTTTATTACATTATTAATGCCTAAATGACTATCCAACATGTATCCAACATTATGCTTGGATGAAGCAACCAAAATCAAGACATACACCCACTGAACTACGAACCATCAGAGGATTCCCAGAAACCTTGAAACTGGTTCGTATGCCAGCATCAAAGTTCTGGTATGTGAGGATGTATATGAAAGGTAGGGGGTTCGTTAAGAAATTTACCCGATGTGAGAACTTTAATGATGCCAAACAATTTGCCATTGATTGGTATGAAGACGGAATCATTGAAAAGAAATCTCATCTTCTTATTAAAGAACAATCATTCGATACATACTCAAAGAAATTACAGGACAATCAAAAGAGGTTAATTCGTAGAGGGGAACTTGATGAAACAATGCTCTACAATGCTACTTTGAAACTGGATGCAGATGTTCTGCCCTACTTGGGACATATCCATATTTCAAAAATCGACTACACCATTGTCGATGATTTCATTGAGCATCTCTACGAAGAAAAACAACTCTCACAATCTTCACTGAAAAAATATGTGGTGTTGATAAGGAAGGTTTTGAGAGAGGCAGAACGAAGTGGTGTTATTGATTACATCCCTAGTTTGCCAACAATAAAAAGAACTGAAAATCCCCGACCTTGGTTAAACCCAGAACAATACGCAGAACTTTTATCTGCCTGTCAAGATTTACGAGACAATCCACCAGAAGGCGCAGGCAGAACTTTTGATTTCGGAGAGATGTATGATTTCATTGTATTCGTTATACATTCCTTCTTACGACCATCAGAATGGAAACTGCTCCAGAATAAACATGTAAGATTTCTTGAAGATGATGGCATCGAACAATTAGTGCTGTCGGTTCCAAATTCTAAAACAATAAAAGCAAAAGGTATTGTGGATTCCACCACCACAGAAATTGCTGCTGATGTTTATAAGGATAGGATACTCAAACGAAATCCAGCAAAGAATGATTTTCTATTTTTCAATTCGTTGAAGGATAGAACTTATGTGGCCGATTTGGTTGGACGCAATTTTAGAGTGCTGGTTTAGACCAAGACCAATACGGACAGAACCATACTACCTATTCACTGCGGCATTCATCACTATGTTTTCAGATACTCGAGACAGGCGGTAATGATTTGTTCGGACTTGCCAAAAATGCTCGGACTTCCGTGCTTATGCTAGAGAAGTTTTACCCCTCACATCTGTCTCCGCAGATGCCATTATTCACAAAATCATTAAGAACCAAACAAACTTTAGAGAGTGTGTAGGAAAGAGTTATTAACCTATTGATATAAATTACAATATAATATTTCGTATTCCATGTCTCATGATTTGATTTGGAACGTATCAACCAACCCTATTTCCAATTTAGTTACAAAGTCTGTATCTAAAATATAACGTCCCCAGACCCTCTCAATGGGTTTATCCGACCATCGTCCAGACAGAAGATGAGTTTCCTTATGGAACCGCACCAGACGCAACTTCATTTACAACTATCAAGAAACAGGTTCGGAAGAAGAGTGTCACAAAGAAGTCAAAGAAGGACAGAGTATCTGCAAAATCTATCTCTTTAGTGCGCGGATTAATTTGAGGGTGATTTCACTACCTGAATTAGGAGGTGGGTATTCCCAGTCTAATTTAATTTTTTGAAATTAGAATATCAACTATTTCATTTTTTGTACCTAATCTCATTTTAGGACCCCAACATCCTGATCCAGAAGATACATAAAGTTTAGATGTTAGTTTTTCATATAGTCCATAAATATTCTTGAATTGTAATCTAACAAAAAAATTGAATGGAAATATTTGTCCATTATGTGTGTGCCCAGAAAGCATTAGATCTGTTTTTTCATAAACATGATCCCATAAAGATGGTTTGTGTACTAGAATTAGATTAAAAAGGTCCTCTTGAATTAACCTACTAGCAATATTTTTTTGAGTTTCTAATGTCAGGTTGTCGCTGATACCAATGAGGTTTAGTCTTTTAAATTTGAATGACTCGTTATCTAAAACCGTTACATCATAATTATTAAGTCTTTTGATTTTGTTTTCGTGATCTTTAATATAATATTCATGGTTACCACTTACAAATAAAATTGGTTTTTTTATATTTTTTAATATGTCTAAACCGTCTAAATCAAATGAACTAGAATCAAAAAAATCTCCACCTATTAGCAATAAATCAAATTCCAAACCTTGAATTTTTAAAAGGATTTTCTGCAGGTGTTTTTTTGAATTTGATCCCAAATGGGTATCACTGATAAACATTAGTCTAATCTGTTCATCAACTTTCGAAGAAATAATCTTTATACTTCTCAAATTAATCAACCTGCCATTAATTAAACTGTAAACAGTTATTATGATGATTGACAAAAAACAGATCACTCC
>PBCW01000007.1 GCA_002718015.1 Rhodospirillaceae bacterium | reverse complement strand
CGCCGTGGAGATAAGGTTGTTACCGCAGGGGGTATCTACGGCACCGTTGCAAAAGTCACGAATGAGGCAGAAGTTGCACTTGAAATAGCCGACGGAGTTCGTGTTCGAGTAGCCCGCGGCACGATTTCGGAGGTGATATCCAAAACAGAGCCTGCTAATGACACGGCCAAGAAATAGCTATTTAAAAAAACGGGCTGTGTAATGCTTAATTTTCCGACATGGAAAAAAATACTCATCTTGGCTATTTGTGGGATGGGTTTTTTGTACGCCCTTCCTAACTTTTTTAAGGAAGGAACAATCGATCTCGGCAGCGAATGGTTGCCTGGTAAGCGAATGAATTTGGGGCTCGACTTGCAAGGGGGGCTCCATCTCCTGATGGATGTTGATGTGGAATCCGTCTTCAAGCAGCAATTAGAAAACCTGAAGTCATCAGTACGTATAACGCTTCGCCAAGCTAAGGCACGCAGTTCTGGTATATCTATCTCAGATGACAGTGTTCGATTTAAATTACTTGATCCTAGTAAGACAGAGACCGTGCGCAAAAAGTTACGCGATCGAATTGGTAATCTTGAATATGACGTTGATGAAAAAGGTTCCTTCGTCATTGCGTATTCGTCAAAGTTTTTAGCTGAACAAAAAGACGATATCCTTAGTCGCACTGTAGAGGTGATACGCCGTCGTGTTGATGCAACTGGGACATTGGAAGCATCAATACAACGTCAAGGAGAAAAGCGTATTTTGGTCCAAGTTCCGGGCGGTGATGCTTCACTTAAAGACAAATTCAAACCTGCCAAACTTACTATCCAGAAGGTAAAAAAAATGCACCTCTGCACTAATTCTCCAAAGAGAATGCGAGGCGGAACAGAGCTCATGCGTTCAGATGATAAAGACGCTAGCGGACAACCAATCTGTTATACTGTTGAAAAAAGGGTGAGAGTTGGTGGAGAAAATATTGTTGACGCGGCCGGTACGTACCATGAAAATCGTCCTGCAGTTACTTTCCGTTTCGATACCATAGGAGCGCGTAAATTCTGCAAAGCAAGTCGGGAAAATGTTAATCGACAACTAGCAATTATCCTCGACAAAAAAGTCATTAGCGCCCCGGTCATTAATGAACCAATTTGTCAAGGTAACGGTGTGATAACCGGACGTTTTTCAATTAAGGAAGCCCAAGAAACAGCTCTGCTCATTCGTGTTGGCGCGTTGCCCGCAGGCGTCACTTTTCTCGAGGAGCGTAGCGTTGGGCCGGGTCTTGGGAGAGACTCAATAGAGGCTGGAAAAGCTGCGAGTATAATTGGTTTTATAGCAGTGCTTGTTTTTATGGTGGTGGTTTACGGGCGGTTTGGCCTCATGGCTGATATTGCTCTTTTTATCAACGTAGCCTTGTTAACAGCCTTGCTTTCTGCTCTTCAGGCGACGTTAACCTTACCGGGTATAGCTGGGATTGTCTTGACTGTTGGGATGGCAGTTGATGCAAATGTTCTTATTTTTGAAAGAATAAGGGAGGAATTACGTTCTGGAAGAACCCCAATTAACGCCGTAGAAGCGGGATATAGTCGGGCGTTGGTTACTATTATTGACTCTAATCTTACAACACTCATTGCGGCAATTCTACTGTATGCATTTGGGTCAGGGCCTATTCAAGGATTTGCTGTGACGCTTACTTTTGGGCTTATCACTTCCATGTTTACGGCCATAATGGTTACACGATTAATGGTGGTTAGCTGGCTAAGGTCAGCCCGCCCAACAGAGATGATGATTTAAGGCATTTACAAAAATGATTAAGCTCCGCCTTGTTCCGGACAATACAAGTATTGCTTTTATCGAAAAGCGTTTTGTTGCACTAATTTTTTCAGCATTNCTTATTGTCGGGTCGCTNAGTTTNCTTGGGGTTAAGGGGCTTAATCTTGGGATAGATTTTTTAGGTGGCATTCTNGTNGAAGTAAAAACTGACGGTCCTGCANATGTGGCTGGTNTAAGAAATAAGNTCAGCAATCTAGGNCTTGGCGAAGTTTCTATTCAGGAATTCGGAGCTCCTGACGACGTATTAATTCGTGTTCAACGCCAAAAGGGTGGCGATGCGCAACAACAGGAGGCAGTGGCTATAATTTCTGAGGCAATTAAGGCAGAGGTATTNGAATTCCGTCGAACTGANACAGTTGGTCCTACNGTTGGTGCCGAGCTTAAAGACGCGGCTATTTTAGCTGTGCTAATGGCGATTGGCGCCATTCTACTATACGTGTGGTTTCGTTTTGAGTGGCAGTTTGGTTTGGGGGCGGTCATAGCCCTTAGTCACGANGTGNTAGCAACGATTGGTTTGTTCTCACTCTTAGGNCTCGAATTTAATCTCGCTTCTGTAGCTGCATTACTAACAATAGCCGGTTACTCTATAAATGACACTGTTGTCATATATGATCGCGTCCGTGAAAATATGCGNCGATACAAGAGCATGCCACTTACTAANTTATTNAATAAGTCNATAAATGAGACGCTTGCGCGCACGGTTATGACCAGCGTGACAACGCTGCTAGCCCTNCTGGCGCTAGTTTTGCTAGGNGGCGAGGTAATTCGTGGGTTCTCGATTGCNCTAATATTTGGNGTGCTGATCGGAACATACTCGTCTGTGGCCCTTGCAGTCCCAACTTTACTGTATCTCAGGATANAGCGAANNAGTGACGGTGAAGGCAAGTATTCATCGCAATCAGAAGAATAAGGGTTCGTTAGATGGACGTGAGNACCAACGTCCCNGAGGGCCTNCAAGTTGTTGATAGCTANGGGCCNGGGCGGTTCAGAATAGCATCGGTGGTTTGGAGCAGNTGTGTNATTGTGACNCCGGAGCAGACTNTTGAGTGGCCNATTTCACGTATCTCAGATGNNGACTCAGGTAGCCTTAGACCGGTTTTAAATGCCGACCCTGGNATAGAAGTTCTACTGATCGGAACTGGAAAGAAAATGGAACGTATCCCAAATGATCTTAGGGAATGCATTCGGGCGCAGGGGNTNGGTNTNGACAGCATGGANACCGGCGCNGCNTGTCGCACCTANAATGTTCTATTAGCCGAGGGTCGCCGGGTCGCAGCTGCATTAATGTTGGTTTANTTGNGTTTCTCCAAAGCTAAAATNAAAGCAGACATATCCTCCAAACGATCGGTTATNCTTACCAGATTTATTACTTTTTCTGCCTGTTTCATATTNCCAAANCTTGAAAACAGTTTGCTGAATTTANACTCNAATTCCTCCTCACTCATNGGGTTGTCCGGGTGCCCNTTCTGGTATTGCAGCGTATGACTGTATTGGGANCCATTTTTAAGNTNTACGGTTATCCGGCAAGGCATGNTTTCNGGATGNAAGGCAGACATTTCGGGNTTNGAGCTGGCAGTTACTTTTTTGATTAAGTCTGCTANTTGGGTATTTTCTAGCATTTCGTCGGTGAAGGAATCATCATCGACAGATCCTTTTAAGAGCGCAACAGCCACNACAAANGGCAGGCTGTGGTCTGCTGTCTCCCTGCTCGATGGCGACCATCTAGATTGATCGCTACACATCATTTCATAACCACGATGATACGTATCTATGTGGATATGTTCTATCGCTTCTAACGATATCTTTTTCCGTATTTCAAGCGCAACCCAGACGGCAGTTTGCCCGTGTACGCAAATTGGAAAGGCCTTAATGTCAGAATTCAGAATACGTTCCGGCGACAGTCCTTTCTCAATTTTCCAATCGAATTTCCCAACAATATCCCATAATCCGTGTCTTCCCTCTATTGGCATGCCGGGGGCCGTAAAACCTTCTTTGGCTAGGAGAGCCGCAAATACCCCATTGCGAGCAGCATTTGCCGCCGCACATCCCTTCCAGGCACTAAGTTGGCCTTGACGTGTTTGAATCATTGCCATGTTTGGAATGATTGCCATTGAAAGGCTATGGAGAAGCCCTTTGCGATCGAGTCCTATTAACTTTCCTACGGTTAAAGCCGAGGCGCACACTCCACAAACAGGCTGATCCCAGCCCTGACCATTTATATCAACGGCGTCACATAGGCGACAATATATTTCATAGCCAATTGCCATAGCTGTCAGAAAAGATGGGCCACTTTTTTCCCCTATCTCGGACCCAGCGAAAAGGGCGCCTATAACATCACTTGGATGGCCGCCGCTCTTCACGCGATAGTTATCATTCATGTCAAGAACGCGTATCCCAACGCTATTTGCAAATGCAGCCATGTCTGGTGAAGTAGAAATACCTGTGCCCAAAATAGTTGCAGGTTTTTCCATCATGAACCGTCCGCCAAATTTTCTGGCAGCCATGAAAACAGGATGATTAAAACCACCGGCAAGACATCCAATTGTATCTAGCAGTCTATTTTTGCAAGCTTCAATTGTGGCTTCTGACAAGGTGTCGAACTTTGTCTCAAGAGTAAAATCCACTAGATCTTCGGCAGTCTTATCCATAGATAAAGTCCTAGCAATAGTTATGAATTGTCTAACGATCGAGTTTTTGGCGTTTTATTATATGCCTGCGTGAAGGCAGAGGTAAAAACTTTGTAAGGCTATTACATGTCTCAAGGATACGCTAACTTATATGATTATGGGTTATCTATGTTTAACTGAGTATCCTAATGGATTGGGATGACAACGACGTCTATTGTCGGGACCTTGTCCGGCGTGTGGCACATGACGCATACGTCGTGAGCCTTTTTGCGCCGGTTGAGAGACGTTCTGCACTTTGGGCGATTCACGCTTTTAATCACGAAATTGCTAAAATCCGAGAAACCGTATCTGAACCAATGCTGGGCGAGATTAGATTGCAATGGTGGTCAGATGCTATTGAGGAAATTTTCAAAGGAACGCCAAGACAGCATCAGGTTGTTCAAGCGCTGGCAAACGCCAAGGAGAGGTGGGGTTTAGAAAGAAAGGAATTACAGACCCTGATTATGGGTAGAATGAATGACCTGAAAAATAAGCCTTTTGCAAACGTAGAAGAGTTGTGTGGTTATATTGATAAAACCGTAACGCCTTTAAATCGTTTGGCATTGAAGGTTCTTGAGGTGCGAGAAGATGAAAAAAATGCGCTCGCGGTCAGTGCGGCATCTGTTGGTTATGGTATTGCAGGTTTGTTGAGAGCAGCACCATACTTCTTTAAACAGAATAGAAATTTTCTGCCCGTAGATTTGATGAATGAGGCCGGCCTGAGTGAACGCGCTTTGCTCTCACTCAGGCCATCTTCGGAATTATCAAAGATCATCGCCACGCTAGGAAAAATGGCTTTCCTACGCTTGGATGAGGTGGCTGGGATTAAACTATCACGTTCGGCATACCCTGCGGTGTTGTCGGCTGCTCAGGCACGTTGGTATCTGATGCGCCTCAAGCGGGTCAATTACGACCCATATGTTTATGCCGTTACGTTACCCATTCCGTTTCACGAGGCACGCCTTGCANTCAAGGTTTGGAGCAGGAAATGGCAGTAGGATATGTCACTCTGGCTTCTTCAAGAAAGCCAGGTCTTGAGGGCNTTATTTGCTCGAGNAGTATATGCAAGTTTGCGTTCGCGACCTCGGAGTTTGCGTTTTCCCTCTGGGGTGATGGGTGGAGGAAACAAGCCAAAATTAATATTCATNGGCTGAAAAGTAGAACTCTCAGCNCCTTGAGTAATGTGATTGATCAGNGCGCCAAGGGCAGTCGTCAGCGGCGGTGNTGTTNTGGTGATTGCTAATTTGTCNGCCGCTGCAAAACGGCCTGCCAATAGCCCTATAGCAGCAGATTCCACGTACCCCTCTACNCCAGTAATTTGACCTGCAAANCGAAGGCGANNGTCCTGCTTCAAGCGTAACTGGCTATCAAGTAAACGNGGGCTNTTCAAAAATGTATTCCGATGAAGGCCGCCGAGCCTTGCGAACCGTGCATTTTCAAGCCCTGGTATCATCTGNAANATACGNGTNTGCTCNGCATACTTAAGTTTGGTTTGAAANCCCACCATATTGTACAAAGTGCCTAAAGCATTATCTTGTCGGAGNTGTACTATAGCGTAGGGTTTTTGGNTTGGGTTCCGNGGGTCAGTTAATCCTACCGGCTTTAACGGTCCGAAACGAAGTGTCTCTGGGCCTCGNTCTGCCATAACCTCTAGTGGAAGACAGCCTTCGAAATAGGGTGTCNCNTCCCAGGATTTAAACGCTGTTTTTCCACCCTGATTAACTTCTTCTAAAAATGNTAGGTATTGCTCTTTNGTCATCGGAAGATTGATATAATCTGCNCNATCACCCTTATCATAGCGAGATTGGAACCATGCGATNTCGAAATTAATGCTGTCTCTATAAACGATTGGCGCAATAGCATCAAAGAAAGCGAGAGTGTCTTCGCCCGTGGTATTCAGAATTGAGGCACTTAAATCCTCTGATGTAAGGGGACCGGTTGCGANTATGANATTGTCCCAATCNTCCGAGGGAATTTCTGTGATCTCAGNTCTTTCTATTTCGATNAGAGGTTCATCNTTGATNGCATCGGTAATCATATTGCTGAAGCCGTCCCGATCTACCGCAAGTGCACCCCCAGCTGGTACCTTGTTAGCATCTGCGGCTGACAGGATAATTGACCCACATCGACGCATTTCCTCGTGTAATAACCCTACAGCGTTACTGAGTGCATCATCAGAGCGAAATGAATTGGAACANACCAATTCAGCCAAACCATCTGTTTTATGAGCTTNNGTACCACGGGNTGGTCGCATCTCATAGATGATTGTNGGAACGCCGGCTCGGGCAGCTTGCCAAGCAGCTTCAGATCCGGCCAAGCCGCCGCCAATTACGTGGATGGGTGATTTTCTCTCAGACATTATTGGTGCCNATTTAGCGATTGTAGATTGTTCGGACGCTTTCATTTGATGTACTTAATAGGTGTAAAAAATGCAGATTAAGGGAATTCCAGNATTAAACTATGGAGCAAATTTGTTTGACTTAAATATTTTTCGNTCGTGAATATTCCGTTTGTTTTTNTAAAATTTTTTTCAAATACATACCTGTATAGCTTTTTTTTACCTTAGCAATCTCTTCCGGGGTTCCGCTTGCCACTAATTTTCCACCATTGTCTCCACCCTCTGGNCCAAGGTCTATGATATGATCGGCTGTTTTGATTACATCGAGGTTATGTTCGATAACCACAACTGTGTTACCCGTGTCGACTATCGCATGCAGTACCTCAAGTAACTTTCGGATATCCTCAAAATGAAGGCCAGTGGTAGGTTCATCTAGTACGTAGAGAGTACGGCCGGTGGCTCGTTTCGCGAGTTCCTTCGCAAGTTTCACTCGTTGCGCCTCACCGCCGGAAAGTGTTGTTGCTTGCTGGCCGATTTGCATATAACCAAGCCCAACGCGGTTGAGGGTTGCCAATTTATCTCGTATTGAAGGAACAGCACTGAAAAACTCTGCACCTTCCTCTACCGTCATGGCGAGAACGTCAGCGATAGATTTATTCTTAAACCGCACCTCCAATGTCTCTCGATTGTAGCGTTTACCCTTACAAACATCGCACTCGACATATACATCTGGTAAAAAATGCATTTCAATTTTTATTACTCCATCACCCTGACAGGCTTCGCATCGACCGCCTTTAACGTTGAATGAGAAACGCCCTGGAGCATATCCTCTTGCCTTTGCCTCAGGTAAGTTTGCATACCATTCCCGTATTGGTGTGAATGCGCCTGTGTAGGTTGCTGGGTTAGAACGAGGCGTTCGTCCTATTGGTGACTGGTCAATTTCTATAATCTTGTCCAAGTATTCCAAACCTTTGATATTCTCGTAGGTACCTGGAATGACCCGAGAGTTATTTAAATGTCGTGCCAATGCTCGGTATAAAGTTTCAACCGTAAATGTCGATTTTCCACTTCCGGATACGCCAGTCACGCACGTCAAAGTTCCAAGAGGCACCGTCGCACACAGATTCCTTAGATTATTTGCCGAAGCCCCATTTATTTCAAGTTTTGGTGTTGATCTAGTATTCCGTCGCTTTTGAGGTACGGCGATCTGACGTTCTCCACACAAATACTGACCTGTCACACTTTTTGAGCATGCCATTACCTCCTGAGGTGTGCCGAAAGAAACGAGGCTTCCACCGTGACGCCCGGCACCTGGACCAAGGTCGACTAACATGTCGGCAGCACACATAGCTTCTTCGTCATGCTCTACCACGATTACGGTATTCCCTAAGTCCCGAAGGCGCCGCAGGGTTTCAAGTAACCTCTGGTTGTCACGTGGGTGAAGACCGATTGATGGCTCATCAAGGACATATAGTACACCGACTAGGCCGGATCCTATTTGAGATGCGAGGCGGATACGCTGACTTTCACCCCCAGAAAGCGTGCCGGAAGACCTTTCAAGTGAAAGATATTCAAGTCCGACATTAGCAAGGAAGCCGAGCCTCTCACGAATTTCTTTGAGAATACGCTCGGCGATTTTCCGTTGATTAGTGTTTAAAGAGTTTTCCAATACTTGAAACCATTCTACGGCTTGGCCAATCGACTTTGTACATACTTCGCTGATATTGAGGCCGGCAATTTTGACTGCTAGAGCCTCAGGTTTGAGGCGTGCTCCCTTGCATGTCTCACAAGGGTTTTTAGTCTGGTAGCGTTCAAGCTCTTCCCTTATCCAATTCGAATCTGTTTCACGCCAACGACGGGCCATATTGGGGATAACGCCTTCAAAAGGTTTATTGGTCTTATAGTTTCGAAGGCCATCGTCATACTCCAGCGTAATCGAAACGTCGCCGGTACCGAAAAGAATAGCACCTCTAACTTCATCTGGCAGTTCCCCGAAGGGTGTGCTCATTTGCACACCAAAATGGCGCGCTAAACTTTTGAGTGTCTGTTGATAATAGGGAGAGGAGGAATTTGACCATGGTTCGATCGCCCCGTCCCGAAGGCTCTTGGAGGCGTCAGGTACAGTAAGTTCTGGATCGAAAGTCATTCTAGTTCCGAGCCCATCACAGGTGGGGCATGCGCCGAAGGGGTTATTGAAGGAAAATAGTCGTGGTTCTATTTCATCTATTGTAAAACCAGAAACGGGGCATGCGAAACGAGCTGAAAATATACTGCGCTCACCACTGTCGGCATCTTCAGCAATAGCCAACCCATCCGACAGTTCCAGTGCTGTTTCGATTGAGTCAGCAAGACGCTCTTGAAGGGCATCACGCAAGACCACTCGATCAACAACCACCTCTATGTCATGCTTGCGCTTTTTATCAAGTGCCGGGGTATCATCGAGTTCATAGATTTCACCATCAATTTTGACCCTTTGAAAACCGCGTTTTTGTAAATCCTTTAGTTCCCGACGGTATTCTCCCTTTCTTCCTCTTACGATAGGCGATAACAAATACAGCCGGCTGCCTTTTTTAAATGATGAAATTTTGTCTACCATTTGGGTCACTGTTTGGCTCTCGATTGGCAGTCCTGTTTCAGGGGAAAAAGGTGTTCCTACTCTTGCAAATAGCAGGCGAAGATAATCATAAATTTCAGTCACCGTACCAACGGTAGAGCGAGGATTACGGCTGGTCGTTTTCTGCTCAATTGATATTGCGGGTGAAAGGCCTTCGATAGAGTCCACATCCGGTTTTTGCATCATCTCAAGAAATTGGCGAGCATAAGCAGAAAGGCTCTCTACATAGCGACGTTGGCCTTCTGCATAAATTGTGTCGAAGGCTAGAGAGGACTTGCCAGATCCTGATAAGCCCGTGATAACGATCAGCTGATCACGTGGCAAATCTATATCGAAATTCTTAAGGTTATGTTCGCGGGCGCCGCGTATGCTAATCGAGTCGGCCATTTTAGGTTAAAATTCCGCTATATGTTATTTGGCTATAAAAAAATTCTTCGGTATTAATATAGGGCCCACAATGGCTTGAGACGATCACTTTTATCGTTGATTTGTATGGATAGGTAACGCTGCGGTAACATTCTGATATAAATACCCTGCGTTGTATATGTTGAATTTAATCAGCGATTTTTACACGGGAGACATCGATGTCTGGAAGCGTCAACAAAGTAATACTGATTGGAAACTTAGGTCGTGAACCGGAGGTCCGTACAATGCAGAACGGCGGAAAGGTTTGTAATTTGTCGATAGCTACTTCCGAACGATGGAAAGACCGTAACAGTGGTGAACAGCAAGAACGGACAGAATGGCATAGAGTGGTCGTTTTTGATGATCGGCTGGTCGATGTTGCGGAACGGTATTTGCAAAAGGGGGCGAAGGTTTTCCTTGAAGGAGAGCTTCAGACCCGAAAATGGACAGACCAATCAGGCCAAGAAAAATATACAACCGAAGTAGTTCTTCGCAAATTTAGAGGACAGCTCACAATGCTAGACTCCCGCGCAGGAGGAGGTGCTGGTCAGGAGATTTCTCAAAACTATTCCCCGCCAGAGGACTCTGGTCTCGGACCGACAGGTAGCAGTGACCTTGATGATGAAATTCCGTTTTAAATGTATCTTTGGAGCAGGCAATGTCGTCTCAATTTGACAAATCGCAGGGTTGCGGCAATCAAGCTTTTTAAAATAATAAAAGCTGATAACCTTAAAGCAATATCTCACTAAAAACTGCTGTTTGGCTATTACAGCTGTCTATGAAATGAGAGCCAAAACCTTTGTCCCTAAAAAAACTAACTTGGGGGACAACATCGATAGATTCTCCCGCGACAAAAAGGGGGAAAGTCCTCTCGGAGCTCTCCCTCTTAAAAAAATTTTAGAGGTAACACCTTCGCTTTTGCGAAGGCGTCCTGGCAATCCGGAACCCGAAGCCGTAGCCCGGACACTAGGACCGTGACTAAAAGAACCCCCCCGCACGACGCGTTTCTTACAATTACATTGTTAGTGAATTGTTGAAGTATTACCCGCGCCGAATTGCCTCATGGAAATTTTGAGTAAAGGGGAGCAAATGATAGGCTTTGTAACAAAAATTTAAAGAGATGAGAATCTATGACTGTACAATCAGATGTCTTACCAAAACTTATTGAGCTTGAACAAATCGTCGTAGGTAGAACGTCAACTGCCGACACAGTGAGCAAATTAGGTTCATCAGATGTGTTTAAAGAATTAGTGGTTTGGTTCACAAATATCGTAATTGACTCACCCGATTTAATGAATGAACTTGCTTCTTCAAATAACATCAAGGCTATACCTATTATTCGTCGCCTTAGGGCATGTTATTCCCAGCCTCTGAAATTTGTGTTTTCTGATTTTGCGGAGCTAAGCAAGATTCTTGTTCCTAATGCTTCAGAGGGTATAACGGGCTTTAAAAATGAACTTTTAGATAATTGTGCAGGCAAAATCCGTTTATCAAAGGTGCTGTCGGATGGACCTTTCAATTCATATTTTAAAAATTATGAACAAGAACTTACAAATAATAATCCGCACGCCTTATATCCGACATCACCATATCGCGAAAGCCGCGGCTCAGTAACGACTGGCTCTGATGATCAAGCATTTGAGGCCGTCATGTCTTCCCACACTTTCACGTCGATACGTATTGAAGAAAATATATTGAGCCTAAATAATACTATTTTAAGTGATATCTACAGACCGCTAGAACGCTGTATTTGTCTTGTAGATGAAAATGTAGATAAGCATTTCGGAAGAGACATTGAGAATTACTTTAGGCATAGTTCAACGCATCTGGAAAAATTAGTCTACCGAGCGATGGAGGTCGATAAAGCACTCAATACTGTCGAAAAGATATTGGGTAATTTTAAGTCGCTCGGCGTCTCAAGGAATGAGCCCGTACTCATTATTGGGGGTGGCGTTTTAGCGGATATCGGTGGTTTGGCTTGCGCTCTTTACCACCGCAATACACCGTATATTATGGTTGGATCGTCAATAGTCTCTGCTATAGACGCTGGACCATCACCTCGGACTTGCTGTGATGGTTACGGATACAAAAATTTACTTGGTTCTTATCACACACCGATCCTTACAATAACAGATCGTTCGTTTTTTAAGACACTTAAAATTGGCTGGCTCAGACACGGCGTGGCTGAAACAATTAAAATGGGTGTTGTGAAGGATGAAAAATTGTTTTGTGACCTCGAAGATGTTGGTGCAGATTTGTTTAAATCAAAATTTGGTATTGAACAGGAAAATATTAAAACCAAAGATATAGTAGAAAAATCGAACAAAATTTTAGCCGGCGCTATGCGGAGTTATGTTTCTGCAGAATACGAGAATTTATATGAAACCCATCAATGCAGACCTCATGCGTATGGTCATACCTGGTCACCTGGTTTTGAGATAAAAGCCGGTTTATTGCATGGGCACGCAGTATCAATAGGAATGGGCTTTGGTGCTTTCTTGAGTAGAAAAAGAGATTGGATAGATGACGAAACTTTCCTTCGAATTATTAAATTGATAGAAAGTTTTGAGCTCAGTCTTTGGCACGACATTTTATTAGAGGAACCATTAATTTGGGAATCTCAGGAACGTATTATAGAAAAACGCGGAGGTAATCTCGCAGCTCCTGTTCCTAAGCACAGAATTGGTAATTGTGGATACATCAATGATCTCGCGCGTGAAGAATTAAAAAGTTCTATTTCCGAATATCATTCTTTTTGCCAAAGCCTTGAACGTAAAGGTATTGGCGTTGAACCGCTTTGCAGTGATGTTGGTTTGGAAGACCCCTCTACTGTGCATGTTCCGCTAAAATCTGCTTTTGCTGCTGAATAATCGATAGGTTTACCGATGAAAACGCTTAGGCCGATAACACCACATTCCATTTTGACTGAAAAATTAAAACAACTTAGGAATGACCCCTCATTGAAGGAAACAAGCGACAATTTCCAAAAAGAACTAAACCGCGTATACCTTTTAGCTTCCGGCCTGGATAAGTATCTTGAGGAAAATACCACCAGTGAGCCCGCATCGTTAGCATCTCTTTCGCAAGAAACCCGTAAATTTGACTGGGAAACTGATCGAGGCAAACATGATGTATTTTTGGAAGCTGAAATGTTATCGGGGCATGTTGAAGGACAATTCCTTAAAACACTTGTTTCGGCAACTAAATCAAAAAATATTTTGGAAATAGGCATGTTTACTGGTTACTCGGCAATTTCAATGGCAAGGGGGCTGCCCGATGATGGCGAGTTAATAGCATGTGAAATAGATGCTGAGGCTGCTGCCATCGCAGAGAAAAGTATCCTTTCTGCTGGTTTGGAGAAAAAAATAAAAATAATAATCGGCCCAGCTATGGATACCTTGAAAAAAATATCAAAACAAAATTTGACGTTTGATTTTATTTTTGTTGATGCCGACAAGCAAAATTATACAAACTATGTGCAATATATTCTGAAAAGCAATCTTCTGCGCATTGGTGGTCTTTGTGTGGTCGACAATACTCTCCTTCAAGGAGAAGTATACTTGGATAGGGTTGACAGATCTGAAGCCGGTCACGCAATAAATTTGTTTAATCAATACCTAAATAATGAAAAACAAATGGAACAGGTAATAATACCACTTCGTGACGGCGTGACCGTGTCCGAGCGCGTAAAATAAAAGTATAAATGATGAAGGCTAAAATACGTGGTCGCCGTCACGGCATGTTTTACTTTCTGGTTTTAACCGGTCTTGCCCCCCTTAGTTTTATTATTTTTTGTGTTGCTAGCTTGATGCGACTGTTTTTGCGGAACGCTGTAATGAAAAGAACAGATAGTCAGAACATCCTCCTTACCGGTGGCAAGATGACAAAGGCATTACAGCTAGCCAGGCTACTACACAGATCAGGCCATAAAGTTTACCTTTCCGAAGTCGCAAAATTCAGTTGTTCAGGGCATGCATTTTCAGCTTGCATACATAAATTTGTGTTGCTCCCTGATTTAAATGAAGGTCTCAGGTCCTACCTCAGTGCAATTCGTAAAATCGTAACGGCGGAAAAAATAGACCTTGTGATTCCTGTTGCCAGTCCAAAAGTCGTATATTTTGATTCTGACGTTAAAAAAACATTGAAGGAACAATGTCAATTCCTCCATTTTGATATGGAGGTCCTGAAAGTGCTCGATGATAAACATCGTTTGTGTGAAATAGCCTCAGAATTAGGACTAACTGCGCCCGAAGTTCATAGAATTACAAACCGTAAAGATTTAGATCGCATTAATTTTAAACAGTCGAAAAAGAAATTTATTCTCAAGAATCTTTCATATGATCCTCTCAATAGACTTGACAGGCCGCTCATACCGTTTCCCGACCAATCGGAGTATTTTAGTAANTTAAGTTTTTCAGAAAAAAATTCTTGGGTATTACANGAATTTATAGAGGGCACAGAATACTGCACGCATTCGTTGGTGCACAAAGGTAAAGTGGTGCTGCACTGTTGTTGTCTATCATCGGATTTTCAGCTTCGGTATAAGCATATTGATCACAGAAAAATTTTTGATTGGATTAGCTCCTTTGCTAAAAAATTAAGCCTTACCGGCCAAATTTCGTTTGATTTTATTGAAAATAATAGGGGCGAGATTATGCCTATTGAGTGCAATCCGCGCACACACTCAGCNGTCACTACTTTTTATAATTCGACACGGCTTGCGGACACNTATGTAANGCCATCATCTTTGNTGAANTATGATGCTATCACACCGAGAGAAGATGCGCGNGAGACTTATTGGATTTATCATGANTTNTTCGAGCTNTTTTCAGCATTTTCCGCNACTAGGCTTNTTGAAAAAACTAAACTNTTTGCACTGGGGAAAGAAGCAATTTTNGATGTGCATGATCCACTTCCATTTTTAATGGTTTATCATTGGCAGATTCCATTGTTGTTATTAACAGCGGTATTTACCGGTAAAAAGTGGTTAAGGATTGATTTCAATATCGGTAAACTCGTCGAGCCTGGTGGAGATTAATTTTGGCCNATANTAAGCACGTGTACCATGTTTGTGGNTCGCCAACGTCTGAATTCTTCCACGANCTNTCACTTATTTATGCAAAGAACACAATCCTTCCAAAAGGATGGAAGGAAGATTTTATTGTAATTGAGCCTAACGGTAGTTGGCGCACGGGACACTCTTTATCTCAACTGTCCGATGCAAGAGCATCAAAAGAAATAATAAACAACCTGCACAAAGGNTCAATTATAGTCCCCCACCTGTTTTGTTATGAAGGGATGACAGCGTGCAGAGATTTTTTTGAAAAAAAGTTATCATTTAAAATGATCGGGTCGCCGGGTTATGTGATGGCGTTAGCCGCGGATAAAAATCGCACACGCCAGTGTGTGGTCCAAAATGGNGTGAATATAGCCGATGGTGGGCTAACGTCGGAGATNGANGTTCAATTACTCTCTTTTCCGATAATAATAAAGCCCAATAAGCAGGATAATTCCGTTGGTTTAACAATGGTGACCCGGCCAAACGAATTACAACGTGCAATCGAATTGGCTGAAGCATCAGATATTTCTGTNNTAGCAGAAAAATANATACACGGGCGCGAGATTAGGGTTGCTGTATTAGAAACATCCAAGGGGTATCTTATCCCTCCCATTATCGAATATCTAGTTACTCCTCAGAACCCTATTCGAACTACTTCTGATAAATTGGAAATNGATACAATGGGAAAACCGCAAGACCAAGCATTATCAACACCGGTCAAGATGGTTTGCCCAGCTGATATTGATTGTGATTTATACGAGGTAATTCGATCTCAAGCTCTTAGTGCTCATAAAGCACTAGGCGCCAGGCATTATTCTCTTTTTGATTTTCGGATTGAACACGGGTCAAACAGGCCGATTTTTTTGGAAGCAGGATTATTTTGGTCTTTCAGTAACGCGGCAATGATCACAAAAATGCTGCGAGCGGGCAGTATGGACATCCCCTCTATTATCAAAGACGTCTGGGAATGCAGAGATTTCGTGAGCGAGCACTAGAATTGTTCGAATGGCACTCGATGTCATGCAAATCTGTACTTTTTTTAAAAGTTTACTACTGATGACACGCAAACTAAATTTTTAGTATAGGCGACGGTATATTTATATCCTGTCTAAATTTTATTAACCATTATATACGTTCTTAAGGGCTGAAATTCTCTTTTAATAAGGTGTAAATATGCGAACTACCTTTGGCGAAATTAGGTGTATCTATTTAGGATCAATAGGAACACTTGTTGAAACATCGGAACTGCAACTTCTTGCGTTCAACTCAGCATTTAAAGAATACGGTCTTCCATGGAAATGGGACTTGAAGGAATACCAGGAAATGCTGCTAAAGGCAGGAGGGCAAGATCGCTTAAAAAGATACGCCGCGTCGTGTAATACGAATTTGGACGAGAAAAATATCAAAGTCTTACACGGACTTAAAACTCAATTTTTTGAAGAACTACTGCAGTCGAAGACTTTATCCCCGCGTGAGGGTGTTGAAGAACTAATGACCACATGTTTAAAAAGTAAGATTATGTTATGCTGGATTACATCTACGTCACAGCAAAATATAAATGCGATCAGGAATTCCTTAAAGGAAAAATTAGATTTTAACGTATTTGATCTGATCACCAGTGAAAATGATTGTATTAAGTCTAAGCCGGACCCGGAAATTTATCTAAACTCCATAGAAAAGACGCAGGTACCCAAACACTTGTCGGTTGCAATAGAGGACAGTGAGAGTGGCTTTTATTCTGCGGAAAAGGCCGGCCTTAAGTGTCTAGTCGTTCCAGGTGAATACAAAAAATCACAGAATTATAACAGTTCTGCTTGTGTTTTGCCGAGCCTTAAGAATTTTCACATTGATCGTAGTGGTTTAGGATTTTTCGGCGCCTCCGCTATAACTTAATTCATGCTTTTTTTTCATGTTTTCTGAGGATTGCCTGGGGTCGCTTTATAGAACACGTCCATTTAAAATACTTTTGCTGCTAAATAGCGGTTTCATTTTCTAGAGACATACGAAATTTCAAGCAAAATTTATTAACATTCAGGACGTTCCGGAAGGTTGCGGTGTTCCTCTCCTTTCTCTTACGCAAAAAACCAAAAACACCTATAATCATCTCTATGAGAAACCTGACCGCAACACTCTGTTTAACCCTTGCTCTATCACTAAGTGCCATCGGCGCTGCGTGGAGTAATGATTTTCAACAGAACCAGTGGAGTGCTGGTTTCAAAAGGGGATGGGCGGGAGTATTGAAAAAAGACTGGTCCGCTGCAGTGCGTGAATGGATACCCCTTGCGGAACAAGGGGATATACATGCCCAGTACTGGTTAGGTGACGCCTACCACAAAGGAAAAGGTGTTCCACGGGACGATAAGATCGCAGTAAAATATCTTAGACTTGCTGCAGAACACGGATATTCCCGTGCCCAATGGACCCTGGGTACCATGTACTACAATGGATACGGGGTTCAACAGGACTATGTTCATGCCCATATGTGGTTTAACGTGTCCGCAGTATCATATGTAAATGATGATGCTGAGGGCGGTGATGGTGTAGCGAAACAGCGTCTTGGGTGGAGCGATGGTGTTGAGAAGAAAATGACC
>PBCW01000006.1 GCA_002718015.1 Rhodospirillaceae bacterium | reverse complement strand
CTATATGTCCTGCTGTCGCCACTATCATGGATCAAGAGTACTTAAGTTGATTTAACTGAGCCTCAAACTCGACACGATTTTCTAGGCAACGAAAATCAAGCAAAAATTTATCCTCGGTGACACGGCCTATTACCGGTATCGGTAGATTACGAAAAGCTGCGGCGAGTGTTTTCAATTTTGAACCACGACCTTTCTTCCCTCCGACTGGCACAATCGCAAGCCCACCACTTGGCAATAGGCTTGTTGGTTGTGAACCACTGCCTACCTGGCTTTTCATTTCAACAACTTCTACGGTCGCATTTTTGTTTAATGCTTCGCTAACAGCGGCAGCTATCTCCGTTGCTTCATTCATTATATTTATCTTAGGCTTGGCCAGCGCCCTCAACGAAGGCAAGCGTTCAACCAAACAATCTGGATTCAAATAGAGCCTTAGCACGGCCTCCAGCGCAGCAATCGTCATCTTATCAAGCCTCAGTGCGCGTTTTAATGGATTTTTTTTAATCTTTCTAATGAGTTCGGCACGCCCTGCGATTATGCCGGCCTGAGGGCCTCCAAGCAATTTATCACTGCTAAATGTAACGAGGTCGGCACCATTGGCGATTGCATCTTGGGGTGTTGGCTCGTGAGGTAACCCAAACTGCTTCATGTCAACCAGCATGCCACTGCCAAGATCTACTGCGTAAGGTAAACTGTGTTCATGCGCGATCGCCGCCAGATCAGGTTGTGACACCTCTGAAGTAAAGCCAGTTACAACGTAATTACTGGTATGGACCGACATAAGTAGTGCGGTCTTTTTTTCAATTACCTCGGCATAATCCTCCTTATGTGTGCGATTAGTTGTCCCCACCTCACGTAACCTGCAGCCTGCGCGCTTCATGATGTCAGGGATACGGAAAGATCCCCCTATCTCAACTAATTGACCTCGCGATACCAACACTTCCTTTTTGTTAGCAATTGTATTTAACAATAGTAATACTGCCGCAGCATTATTATTGACCACCGTAGCTGCATCTGCTCCTGTCAATTTACAGATTAAAGGTTCGATATGATCATCTCGGTCGCCACGGCAGCCCTTACCTAGGTCATATTCCAAATTCGAGGCCCCGGTAGCGACCATAGTCGCGGCGTCTATCGCTTCAATCGGTAAAGGTGCCCTGCCTAAATTAGTATGTAAAACTGTCCCCGTAAGGTTGAAAACTCGCTGAAGTGATGGACGCAGCCAATTGGATAAGCGTTTATTTACCGCTAAAAAAATATTTTGTGCATCCATCATTGCTGGAGTCACAACGCCAGATACTATTGAAGAACGGAGTGCTACCAATTCCTCGCGAATAGCGTCAGCTACCAAATGGCGCCCATAAGCCTCGCAAGCCATCTCCATTTCCGGAGTCATGAGTAATTTATTTACAGACGGCGGTCGCAGCTGTTCGGTATCTTTATTTCGACCCATCACAATTCCCTTTATGGTCTGANGCTATTGTAGTGTTCAAATCAACCATAAGCAAAGACACAGAGAACTATAATCCTAGGCAAAATACTTGCCTAAAAAAAAATCATGTTGGTCAATATTATCGCAGAATCACCGGCCGTTGGGTGCGGGCACTNAAATGCCGGATGCATAAAATACCGCCAACGATATTATAGCACATTTTTTAGTCAAAATGCCAAGAAATTGTGCAAATCTCAGTGCTATTGCAGTTTTACCACACCTATAAAAATCGTTCCGCATCATTGCCTCTGATGCTTCTTACAGTTTGGAATAATGCATTTTTTGCTCTATGTTGGTCAGAACAACAGATCATATTTTGGTAAGGATATAAGTTATGCGTTTTAGACTTTTTGGGCTAGTGGCGTCCGCATTAGTTGCTTTGAGCAGTGTTTCCTTTGCTGGGGGACACAAAAAAGATGCAGACCCAATAGATGCTTTTTTCAATCAAATTCCCGGTGAATTTTCATCGGATGTGTCGTTAGCCAGTGATTATGCGTTTAGGGGAGTGTCCCAAACAGGAGCTAGTCCTGCAATTCAGGGCTCATTTGGCTACTCATTAGGGTTGCAGGATCAATTTAAATCACCCGTTCCAATCAATCTGTACACAAGCGTTTGGGGTTCTAACGTAAATTTCGGCAGTACGGATGATTCCCAGATTGAGATGAATTTGACGCCTGGAATCAACACGGAAATAAATGGTGTTTCTATCGATTTCTACACAATTTGGTACATATATCCAGACACAAGCGGTTCGGGGAATGATTATGTGGAGTACGCTGGTGGGTTAGGGTACGATTTTGGGTTTGCATCCCTTGGCGTATCGTACACATACTCTCCTGATTATACAGTGAATGCAGGCGAATTTCACTATTTTGGCGCAAGCGTCAGTGTTCCGTTACCTTATAAATTCACTTTAGATGCTACCGTTGGTACAGGTGCTTTTGAACAAGACGCTGGGGTTGATTTTACCGATTGGTCTATTGCGCTTAGCCGTGACATCCGCGGATTTACGCTGTCCGGAAAATATGTTGATAACGACATGACCGATAGCGATGATTGCGGCGGCGTAGGTAACTGTGATACCCGCGGTATTTTTTCGATATCGAAGTCATTCTAATTTGATTATAGGTTTGGATTTTGTTGATTGGATAGTGGGAAGCTGCAGCATGAATGCAGCTTCCTTTGGTTTTGGGCGATGTTTCCCAAGATAGGACATACCATATAACAAGTGAGCATATGATCCCCATCATGCTTAGTCATTGCGTGCTTAAATTGGGGGGCATAGGCATAAGCAATGTTATGCTGGTTTGTCGCCTTTAATCGTAACCCTTCGACCTTTTCTTTCTTCAGGCCAGTAGTCCCAAATAGCGCGATGCATGCAACAGCGGTTGTCCCAAAAAGCCATNTCATTTTTAGACCATCGAAATCTTATTTGATGATTGATGTGCTCGCCTTGCTGAAACAACAGCTCTAATAAGACATTACTCTCGTCGTCAGACAGTTCGTTGATTCGAGTTGTAAAGGTTCGGTTAACAAAAAGTCCCTTCTTCCCGGTTTCGGGATGAGTTCTTACAATTGGATGTATAGCTTCCGGGCAATCTATATCGGTGTCTTTTTGGCCTCTATCTGCATATCGCCCCTTATAAATATGTTCTGAGCTGTGTAATGCTGTTAGGTCGTCTATCATAGTTTTTATTGGCTGGGACAACGCCTCGTATGCCGAATACATATTGTTAAACATAGTATCACCGCCACAATCGGGCAAAATATGAATCTGCAACATCGTGCCTAAGGGAGGCTCTTCATCGCAAGAAACGTCCGAATGCCAGAATTCACCGTTAGCAATTTTTGAGTTCTTTGTTGCATGAATCTCAAAAACTTCCGGATGTCCGTCCATTGTGGGCGCTGCAGGATGTGTATGGAGCTCACCAAATCTTTTGCCAAACTCGACGTGTATTTCCGGCGGTATCACTTCTTGGTCTTTAAAAAATAAAACCTGATAACGTAAGAATGCATGGTGGATTTCTTCAAATTGCTCGTCAGAAATCGGCTTACTTAGGTCAACTTCGTAGATTTCCGCACCCAAGTTGGGGGCAAATGGCTTAGCAATAATTTTTTTGTAATCATTAGTTTGCACTGCGACCATTTATATATTCCTCTAAAACTCCACAGTTGGCTTGGATAAATCGGCTCTACATTAACGATTAGATATGCTATTCCCAACAGACCAAGGGCGCGTTACCCGAGACTAGCAATTTTTTCACCAAAAATTACTTTTTTTGTCAATCAAAACCCAGATTTTCTGCAGCTTCATTCAACGTCATACCTTAAAATATCCAACACAACTGACATAAGGTCAATCACTCCCATTTTCTTTTTTTTAATTCTCGCACGCCACGATCTGAAAGATGCAATTTGAAAAACAATTCAGCCCTCTTTAAATTCACTTGTACGGACACTCATGGCTCATCGTCCAGACCTTAAATTTCATGCCGCCTTCCTTATGCTGGTCTCGACCATTAGTTTTGCTGTAATGAATGCTAGCATACGTGACATAACCCAAGAGCTTGAGCCAATGGTGGTTGTTTTCTTTCGTAATGCGTTTGGAATGCTAGTGCTCTCACCATTCTTGTTAAAAAATGGGCTGAAAACTTTCCGCACTGCCCGCCTCGGTCTACATGGTATACGCGCTGGGTTAAATGTAATAGCAATGGCCTTTTTTTATATTGGCTTGAGCCTCACACCGCTCGCCCAAGCTACAGCCCTGGCATTCACTGCCCCCTTATTCGCTGTTATGCTGGCAGTTTTATTTCTTAAAGAACGCGTTAGTTCCACAAAACTCTTAGCCATGTGCATCGGCTTCCTAGGCGCTTTGATTATACTCAGGCCTGGCTTTAGTTTTACTGACGTGGGGGCATTATGGATAATAATTTCGGCATTTATATGGAGCGGCACATTAATCATTATTAAATTATTAGCGCGGACTGAAAGCAGTATGACTATAACTGCCTATATGGCTCTGTTGTTAGCGATTATGTCGTTTCCAACAGCATTAATCTTTTGGCAAACCCCAACCATCCCCCAGTCCATCTATCTTTTTATCATTGCTGCTTCAGGAACCTTAGGTCAGTACACACTTACCGAAGCACTTGGCAGATCAGATGCACAGGCGGTCATGCCATTAGACTTTATGCGGTTGATTTGGACTGCAATTCTCGGTTACGTGATGTTTAACGAGGTGCCTGATGCGTTCGTTTGGTTCGGCGCAACCATGATATTTGCTAGCGCCACATACGTCGCAATTGAAAGGAAAAACGATAATATTTAATTTTTTTACCGATATGTTGTATGTACATAAACTCTTCTTAATAAATACTTATATATATGCAATTAAAAGTTTATATTTGCTTCATATATAGAATCTATATTTATATAATATTATTTTTTTATTATGCAAAATAATAAATTTATTTATAAAATATTTTTAAATAGAAATAAAGAAGCTTGAAAATTTTCCCAAAATACCCCATTTTGATNTTATGGTAGACATAGGTTCATTGCAGAGNGCATCAAATCCCGTTAATGGGGTTAATTCTGCTGTCCGCGATAGTAACAATCAACGTACCAGAGATCAGATCGACAGCGCACCCGGCCGGCAAACCTACGATGGCATCCGGGTTACTGCAAAATACAGTGATCCGGACAGAGATAACGGGCTTCGCACAGTCAAGGGCGAGGAGCGGCGTGCAGTCGAAACAGCCGATACTGAAGCATTAGTCGCAATGCAGTCGAGGAGGGCAGCAGCCGAAGCTCTTATGTCGCTTCAAGAAGTTGGCCAAGATCAACAGAATAATCCCGAAATTGCCAATGCTGGATCAGGTCCAGTCCAAGTCGCCGAAGCCTCAGATAGCAGTAAACAAAAATTATCGCTTGGAACCGCTGGAATTAATACAATCGACAAACAATCAAGTTTAGACCCTAGCAGTAACAATATTAGCTCTAATGGCAACGCTGAGATTACTTCGCCCGACGGCAAAACCACCGCGGGTAATTCTGGGGCGCCACCACGCGGTTCAGTTTTAGATATAATCGCTTGATCAAAGTCAATTTTTAATTGATGGCATTCGTAGTTATGCCTTAACTGCCCACACCCTGCTCACTTCATTTACATCAATATTTTGAGGTAAAACTGTTATGCGCGTAGCTATCCTCGACGATTACTTTAATAAAGCTTTAGGATTTGCGGATTGGTCACAAGTTAATAAAAGAGCAGAAATTTCTGTCTTTAACGAATACCTAAATAATGAGCAAAATATAATAGAAGCTCTTCATGATTTTGAAATTATTGTTGGGATGCGTGAGCGGACTCCTTTTCCGCGCTCAACACTAAAACAACTTCCAAATCTTCAACTATTAATTACCACAGGAGGCCGAAATAAATCTTTTGATCTTGAAGCCGCTGCAGAATACGGTATCACCGTATGTTGTACAGGGGGTGTCGGATCCCCAACATCAGAACTTGCTTGGGGGCTTATTATAAGTTTGATGCGAGATATCCCTGGGCAGCTCGAGTCTATGCGGAAGGGCGGATGGCAGACTAAACCAGGCTTTAATCTTGCTCATAAAACACTGGGTATCGTAGGGCTTGGAAATTTAGGTGCGCGGATGGCAAAAGTTGGAATTGCCTTTGACATGAACGTAGAAGCGTGGAGCCAAAATTTAACTGATGAACGTGCACAAGAGACGGGCGTTGTAAAAGTTTCTAAAGAGCAGCTATTTTCTCAGGCGGATATTATTACCATCCATTACGGCATGAGTGAACGCAGCCGCGGCATGATCGGCGCCAAAGAGCTAGCGGCGATGAAAAAGAGTGCTTACCTAGTAAATACCTCACGCGCCCCGATCATTGACCAGGATGCTTTGTATTTAGCACTTGAGACTAATCAAATCGCAGGAGCAGGACTGGATGTTTACATGTCTGAGCCGCTCGCAGCTACAGATAGGTTTAGAAAGCTTGAGAATGTGATTCTCACCCCTCATATCGGCTACGTTACAACTGAAAA
This sequence comes from Rhodospirillaceae bacterium, assembly GCA_002718015.1. Lineage (GTDB taxonomy): Bacteria > Pseudomonadota > Alphaproteobacteria > UBA8366 > UBA8366 > UBA8366. The sequence continues at coordinate 40,299 of PBCW01000006.1, read as the reverse complement.
TCATGAAAAGCATTATGCGGACGTTGTCGAAAACATTATGCAGTTTCTTGATGGCGAACCAATCAGGGTTTTAGCAGCACCAGATTAGATCGAAAAATCAACAAGCAATCGTCCCTTAACCCTTCCATTTAAGATATCTGTTGCTGCTTTGGGCACATCGCTTAGCGAAATGATCTGTGTCAAAGCATCGAGCCTCTCCAAAGGAAGGTCACTGGCCATACGCTTCCACGTAGCGCAGCGCGCATCATATGGCTGCACCACAGAGTCAACCCCTAACAGGTTCACACCGCGCAACAAAAATGGAATGACCGTTGTATCCAATTTAGAACCACCTGCAAGACCACAGGCAGCAACAGAACAGCCATATTTCATTTGAGACAGCACATTAGCCAGTGTATTTGCGCCAACAGTATCCACAACACCCGCCCAACGTTCACTGTTTAGTGGTGCTTTAGCGTCACCAGCCAAATCTTCTCTCGGTAATATCTCTGCGGCTCCTATAGATTCTAAGAACTCATGTTCATCAATTTTACCTGTGGAGGCGCAAACCTCATAACCAAGATTAGAGAGTATAGCGATTGCAATTGAGCCAACACCACCTGACGCACCAGTTACCAAAACAGGTCCGTTACCAATCTTGAGGCCCTGCTTCTCCAGGGCCGAAATACACAACATCGAGGTGAAACCGGCAGTACCGATTGCCATTGCATGTTTTGTTGATAATTTTTTTGGTAGAGGGACAAGCCAGTCTGCTTTAACGTTGACTCTCGCAGAATATCCACCCCAATAACGCTCTCCAACATGCCAGCCAGTCAGAATAACTTTGTCTCCAGCCTTATAACGGTCGTCATTTGAGATTTCGACAATGCCAGCAAAGTCAATACCGGGCACATGCGGATAATTCCGGACCAAGCGNCCAAGACCANTCACCACCATGCCATCTTTGTAGTTAACGGTAGAATACTCAACTTTNACCGTAACCTCGCCCTCTGGNAGGTCGTTTAAAGATAGATCAGTTATTTCATTAACAACTTCGCCATTTTTCTCTTTCAATAACAGTGCTGGAAATGTTTCCTTGGACATATTGGTAGCTCCTATAAGCTCAGGGTTAAGTAAAAGTACTCTAGAAAATATATTTTCGGAACCATGGGAAACGTCTCATGCAAATTTCTAATNCCAAAAGATGAGTGTATAATCGTGAGTTGAAAATACGTACCAGATAAGAAGTCTTTTTGGTTCCACGAAAGTCACAGAAAAGTCAGAAAAATGAAAAAAGAAGCAGGCCGGCTAGACGAATCGCATCAAAATCCTGCCCTTTTCTATGAGGGAAGGCTCCGAGAGCTCTTACCACTCGTTTTACTTAATTCAATGCTGTCACTAATCACACTTGGCATTTATAGATTTTGGGGCAAAACAAACATACGGCGCTATTTATGGAGCCGCATGTCTCTTTTGGGACAACCATTGGAATACAGCGGCACGGGCATGGAGTTATTCGTCGGCTTTCTTATCATAGTTTGCATCTTGGTTCCGATTGGATTTTGCAGTTTTTTATTACCGTTAATTCTCTTAGGCTATGGGATTACATTCGGACCTGTATTGGCACAAGGATTTCTTGGGCTTTTGTTTTTTTATCTTTCACACATCGCAGTTTATCGTGCCCAACGGTATCGATTAAGCCGAACCAGCTGGCGNGGTATTTGCTCCGAATTGAAAGGATCCTCTGTGACATACGCAAATCAAGCGACACTCTGCACATTTTTGATGTTTATGTCTTTGGGTTTAGCCTACCCCTATATGCAAGTGAAGCTGCTTAAATATCGAATAGAAAATGCCGCCTTTGGTGGGGTTAGTTTCGAATTCGGNGCAAATGTGCGTACCCTAATGCATGCTTGGATAATTTGTTTGAGCACCACAATTATTTTGGCGCTGCTTATATACACCGCGGTAGAACCACACGTTTCAGAAGTGTTTGCATCCCTTTCTCAAGATATACAGCATATTCACTCGTTGGAATTTCTNCGTTATCTGTTAATACCGNTCATCTTCTTTTGTTTGCTGCCTATCACAACAGTTTGGTATAAANCAGTCTCAATTCGCCATTTTTGCAGTTCAATAAAATTTGAAGACATGTCCGCTCAATCNAACCTNACAACGTGGAATATTATCCAAATCTATCTTCCTTTATTCTTCTGTATGATTTTTGGCAGTTTAGTCTTACTCATNGTTGCCCTTTTTATGAGTAATGAGCTGGCAANCCAAGCGTATACGATAATAATCTTTACTGCTTTTTATCTTTTTATGCCGATAATTTTAATGCATAGACACTTAACTAAAATATTTAACAGCCTGANCCTTTCTGGCTCTTTTTCACCTGANAAACTATTTCAAAGCCAGCAGGTTAAACCAAAATCGGGCGAAGGCCTTGCAGATGCGCTCAATATAGATGCTTTCTAAGATAACTGAAAAGACACAGTTCAAAGCCCAATATAACGATGGTGTTACAGCCGCTGCATATCCCGTTGAAATTATTTTAACGGGGTTCGGNATTCAAATTGAGGNTAAGGGTTCTGTTCCAACTGCAGAATGGGCGTGGCGTGACATCCAATTAGTAGAAAAAATTGCTCATAATCGCCCTATTCGTATCCTTAATCGATCTATACTAGGAGCAAGGCTCACCATTGAAGACCCAGCGGTCGGTGAAATTTTGCGCAAAAATGCAGGGAACCTGACACGCCCGCCACANCCCATGAAGACCAAGATACTTTTGATCTCAGTCGGAATTTTGCTCACTTGCACAATAGGTTTTGCAACCTATGGACTTCCCCGGCTTGCTGGTCCATTGGCAGATATGATCCCAATGCATTGGGAAGAAGGACTTGGAGACCAAGTAATAAGCATAGTGACCGATACACTCGGGCCAGAGGCTCATTATTGCACTAATCCGAAAGGTATTGCCGCCCTTAGAAAGCTCACATATCGNCTGGAGAAATCTATTGAAACACCATACAGCCTTAAAGTCCGAGTATTGAAAAGCGAGACTGTCAATGCTTTTGCCGCTCCTGGCGGCAACGTNGTATTACTAAGTGGGCTCATAACAAAAGCTGACACTCCAGAAGAGGTTGCCGGTGTGCTGGCCCATGAGATAGGACATGTAATACAGCGCCACCCAACAAAAGCCCTTATCCATGCTCATGGATGGTCAATTCTTATAAGTGCACTCACTGGGTTTTCTGGTGCCACTGGAGATCTTGCATCTGGCATCGCACTCCAACTGGCAACCTCATCGTATTCACGAAAGAACGAAGCAGATGCAGACTCCCTGGCTACCAGCATATTAACGAAGGCGGGCATTGATAATGCCGGTTTTGTAACTTTTTTTGAAAAGTTAAAATCAGAGGGAATGAAAAAAAATACTGGGATCTTTAGGTACTTTGCTTCTCACCCAACNTTGCAAGATCGAATTGACGCAATCCGCCCAAAATCCGTGCCAAGTTATGACCCAGCTTTAAGCAGCGCAGAATGGGACGCATTACAAGCAATTTGCGGGTGACAAAAGAACTAATTTTTTCCCTACACATCAAAAGCAAAATAAAAATTATATTTCGTCAGGTATCTTATCTCAGTTTATCGGGTCATCGAGAGTATCAATCTCTATATTTTACGCCAAACGCCACTTACCGGGAAGAACTCTGAACAAGAGTCGGCTACGATCTATTACACTTAAAAATTGGCCCACTCCGGTTTTCGAGGAGTAATAATTGAGCCCTCGGCAACAAGCTTAATCTCTCCTGTTATTGCTCTTTCTAAGTATTCTAATCTCATCAAGGCAATTCCGAGTCCTGCGCGAGTACTGCGCATCTCTCCAACCTGCCGTTTATCGCAAAAAATAGCTGCCCCAAGTGAAGGCTCACGACCTTCAATATCTACAGGCACCATACGTTTCTTTAATAGCCCACGGTATTTTGTCCGAGCAGTTAATTCCTGGCCCATGTAGCAACCCTTCTCCCAATCAACCCCATTAAGTTCTTCAAAGTTGCTCTCAAGCAAAATAGATTTGTCGACAATCATATCTCGGCTACCATCTGGGATACCAAGGCCAAGCCTGAATGTATCGTAGCTCTCAGCCGATACTTCTTCCAAATCTATTGATTCTAGTGCTGCCTTAGCGGATTTTTTCCCTAAAAAAGTTCTCACACCCATATCAGCCAGCCGAGGATCAACAAAGGCGATACCATCGCGGAATGCGGCAACCTCTCCAGGATTTTCAGTTAAACCAAAATATTCACCAACTCCGGCGCCATAGACAGCAAGAACCACCATACCTTCCTCTTTACCTAGATCTACCGAAGCTCGCAATTTATATTTGCTCAATCGCCGCCCAAGATCCATCAAACGTGCTGCTTCGCAATCGAGCAAATACCGCCCTTCAAACTCTGTTATAAAAAAGTCATACAAGTACTTACCTTGAGGAGTGAGTAATGCAGACCAGATAGCGCAATCTGGAGTTACACTATTAATATCGTTCGAAATTAGTCCCTGTAAAAAACTTGAACGATCTGCACCACCAACAGTAAGCAAACCTCGATCTTGAAGTATACTGAATGAAACCATTATTTCGTCCTAGCCATCTAAGAGGCATTTAACAATTGTTCAATCTATAACACGAGGGTATTCCCTACTATAATCATCTGCAATGCGTATTCTATTCATAACCGCAAATAGACTTGGCGATGCCATATTATCCACGGGTTTGCTAAGTCACTTCGCTNANACNTATCCGAAAGCNGCGATCACAGTGGCTACNGGGCCAATCCCTGCGCCAATATTCTCCCGCGCTCCTGGCTTAGAGCGGTGCATCATTATGGAGAAAAAGCCTCTTTCTTCCCATTGGCTNACACTNTGGACACAGGTTTTTACAACTCGCTGGGATNTCATAGTAGATTTAAGACGATCGGCGCTGGGTTATTTTCTCATGAACAGAAAACATCATTTAATTCCGAAANCAGATGAACAATGCCACCGGGTGAAATTCATNGCCCGTATCGTAGGACTNGAAGAAAAACCGCCGGCACCACGAATTTGGATCACTTCCCAGGAGCGNACAAAAGCTGTAAAGTTAATNCCGGANTGTGGCCCAATCCTTGCGGTNGCACCAGCAGCAAACTGGCGTGGCAAGCAATGGCGTGCAGAAAACTTCGCNGCCTTGGTATCCCGAATTATTTCACAGGANGGTTTACTTCCTGGGGCAACAGTTGCAGTTTTAGCNTCGGCAAATGAACGTCATCAGGCANCCCCAGTTCTGGCAGCACTCCCATCTGACCAGCGCATCGATCTAGTTGGGACGACCAGCTTGTTGACTTTAGCNGGATGTCTGGAACGATGTTCGCTTTTTGTAGGAAATGACTCAGGGTTAATGCATATGGCGGCTGCGACTGGAATACCAACTCTCGGACTTTTTGGACCTAGNCGCGAAACGCTCTATGGCCCTTGGGGCAGTCACTGTAGATGGGTCAGAACCCCACANAGTTTTGAGGAACTTACCGGNACNTCTGGTTACAATCATCGCACAACAGATACTTTAATGGATGGATTGCAGGTAAAAGTGGTTGAAGATGCTCTTGTAAAATTATGGGNTCAAGNGAAAGGGATGCAAGATGGATAATGCNAANCAAAAAAGCATCTCTGCTTTGGTTGTTGCTCACAATGAAGAAANACAGCTTGCTGAATGCCTCAAAGGACTATCATTCGCGGATCAGCTGGTGGTTGTACTTGATAANTGCACCGACGATTCCAAACTTATCGCATCCAGTTTCACAGAGCACCTTATTGAGGGCAACTGGGACTTGGAGGGTGATAGAAGAAACGTGGGAATTCAAGCCTGCGATAGTGATTGGATTCTGGAGGTTGATAGCGATGAAAGAGTCTCTACCCTACTTGCTGATGAGATAAGGGAAGCAATTGAACACACGGAAGCAGGATATTTCCTCATTCCATTTGACAATTATATAGGTGAGACGAGGGTTCGCTATGGTTGGGGAGCTTCATGGGGTGTCAGCGCTGCGCCGAGATTGTTCCGAAAAGGGCACAAGCGTTGGGGATCCCAGCGCATCCACCCATCACTTGAATTAAAAGGCCCGAGAAAAGAACTTGAAAATCGTATGGTCCATTTCGTAGACAAAAATATTTCAGACATGATTCACCGGCTTGACCGTTACACCACAGCTAGAGCCGCAGATCTTCGATCATCCTGTAACATAGGATCATTCGGCCATAACATCAGACGTATGTTTTCCCGATTTTGGAAATGTTACGTAAGCCGACAAGGCTACAGAGAAGGTCCCTACGGCTTTCTCAACGCTTTATTCGCAGGCCTTTATCCAGTACTCTCGTACTTAAAAGCACGATTGGAAAAGAGTTGATACGCATCCTGCACGCTATGGCAGGGGCCCGTGTTGGTGGTGCGGAAGAGTTTTTCTCACGACTTCTGCCAGCACTGGCTCAAACTGGAGTGAGTCAAAAAGCCGCCATTAGAACCAATGGCAAACGTGAAAGAATTTTAAAAGACGCAGGAATACCCTTCGAAATTAATCGCTTTGGTGGCATTTTTGATTGGACAACAAGAAGGCGGCTCAAGCGACAGGCCGACGAATATGCACCGGATGTCATTTTTGCCTGGATGAGCCGTGCCGCTAAATTTTGCACTCCGGGAAAATATTTAATCATTGGCCGCCTCGGAGGCTACTATGATCTAAAATATTATAATAAATGTGATCACTTGGTCGCCAACACTGAACATATTTGTCAATATATTGCAGGTTTGGGTTGGCCAGAAAGCCAGATTCATTATTTGCCAAATTTCGTTGACGGGACCCCGGGAGAAGCCATCGATCGATCAATGATGAATACGCCATCCGATGCACCACTGCTACTAGCGCTGGGGCGGTTGCACTCAAATAAAGCCTTTGATGTATTATTGGAAGCTTTGGTCTCAGTGCCTCGTGCTTATTTATGGATTGCTGGGGAGGGGCCAGAACAACTAGCACTAAAGAACTTAGCTAGACAGTTGGGTATTTCTGATCGCGTAAAATTTCTTGGCTGGCGTTCTGATACAAATAACTTACTTGCTAGTTGTGATTTGCTAGTCTGCTCATCGCGCGTTGAGCCTCTCGGCAATGTTGTACTGGAGGCATGGGCTCAGAAAAAACCAGTTGTAGCCACCGAGGCGACTGGCCCCAAGGCTCTTATCCAAACAGGACTCAATGGGCTCTTGACCCCCCTCAATAATGCATCTGCGCTATCTACTTCGATTCAGTCGGTGCTTTCCTCAGAAGAGCACGCGACCGCGCTAGCTGAACAAGGTTTCCGAACGTATGATAAAAATTTTACTGAAGAGCGAGTTACTTCGCTTTACCGCAACTTCTTTACAGTGGTTACAAGATAATGTGTGGAATTGCTGGCTTGATGACATTCAATGGCAAACCCCCAGCCAAATCGGTACTGGATGCGTTTGCGTCAGCACTTGCCCATCGAGGCCCTGACGGCGAAGGCCGCCATGTCGTAGGCAATGTTGGTATGGTGCAACGGCGGCTCGCTATCATCGACCTAGAAACAGGTGATCAGCCACTTTACGACTCTGCTGGCACAGCTCTTATCGCAAATGGTGAAGTATATAATTATCTTGAACTAAGGGAAGAGTTCGACCAAAAGGTTTTTAAAACGCGTTCCGATTGTGAACCACCAATATTACTTTACCATCGCGATGGAATAGATTTTGCGCGCAATTTACGTGGCATGTATTCGATAGCCCTTCACGACCCTGCGCAAGAGAAATTAGTTTTAACGCGCGATCCATTTGGAATTAAACCGCTTTATTATGCCGAGACAAAAAAGGGATTTGCTTTTGCTTCAGAACCACAAGCCTTTTTTGCTGCAGGATTACTTACACCTGAGATTGATGAAAATCGTTTGGATGAATTACTCCAAATGCAGTTTACCTGCGGTGATACTACTATTTATAAAGGCGTTGAAAGAGTNAAACCGGGAGAGACACTTGTCATTCGGCGGGGTAGAATAATAGAGCGCACNTATCTNCCNNCCCTACCNGATGGGCCCACCACCGATCAGCCGATAGGAGACGCTATTGAGGCGCTTGANGCGGTCCTAGANGANAGCGTTTCTGTTCATCAACGCTCAGATGTACCATACGGCTTATTCTTGTCGGGGGGAATTGATTCCTCNGCGATNCTCGCTCTGATGGCCAAACTTAATGAAAAACCGGTGCAGACATTCACCATCGGCTTTACATTTTCTGGAGTTTCGGATGAACGTGAACACGCGCGNGAGCTTGCTGAGTCAGTNGGCTCNATCCACACTGAGGTTGCTTTTAGCGAGGCAGANTTTTGGAGAAGTCTTCCAACGATAGCGGCTGCTATGGATGACCCGGCAGCAGACTATGCAATTTTNCCTACTTGGAAATTAGCAAGNGTCGCTTCCCAAGAATTAAAGGTAGTTCTATCCGGAGAGGGAGGCGACGAACTATTTGCGGGTTATGGACGCTACCGCCGACTGCTGCGACCTTGGTGGCGTGGCGGGCGAACAATTCGTGAGCGCGGCACTTTTGATANACTTAAAGTTCTTAGAAAGGCTCCTCATGCGTGGAGAGATTCCATCGCGTCTATGGAAGCAAGTGGATCAACAAGCCCCCGCAGTAANCTTCAAATTGCGCAGGCCACNGACTGTCGCGATTGGCTACCCAATGATCTCCTTACAAAACTTGATCGTTGCTTGATGTCGCATGGACTGGAGGGGCGTACACCATTTCTCGACCAAAAAGTGGCAGCGATGGTTTTCTTGCTCAAAGACTCATTGAAGATCTCAAATGGGAGAGGGAAATGGATTTTGCGCCAATGGTTAAGCAAAATTTTACCCCAGGCCGAACCATTTTCACGTAAAAGGGGTTTCACCGTACCCGTAGCTTATTGGATAAGCCAACGCGGTGAAAAACTTGGACCGCTTGTAGCAAGACTGCCTGCAATTCAGCNAATCTGCAATCCANCCGAAGTCATACGCATATTTAAGTCNAATGATAAACATGCAGGTTTTGCAGCTTGGACGCTTTTATTCTATGCACTCTGGCATAGNCGGCACNTNGAGGGCTTTAGGCCTGATGGGGATGTATTCGAAGTACTCNCTGCAAATACCCAGCTATGAATAAATACAACTANTATGCCGCATTTATGGAAATTTTCTCTGATTATTANTGGGACAAATCTTGTTCATTTTCTACTTCTGCAAAATAGCAGCTTGAGCNNAAGCCAGCCGTGCTATGGGNACTCTGAAAGGTGAACACGATACGTAATCTAGACCAATCTCCGNGCAAAACTGTATTGATGACGGGTCTCCTCCGTGTTCACCGCATATACCGAGCTTTATATCAGGCNTAACNGACCTTCCCCGTTCAGCAGCCATGCGCACTAATTCCCCAACACCCTCNNTATCCAAAGTTACAAATGGATCAACTGNGAACACACCCTGCTCCTCGTACTCCTGGCTAAATGAGCCCGAATCATCACGGCTGAGACCAAACGNAGTTTGTGTCAAATCATTGGTTCCAAAGCTGAAAAAACTCGCATTCTTAGCTATTTCGGACGCACATAATGCTGCTCGAGGTAATTCAATCATCGTTCCAACAATATATTTGAGAGTATCACCTGTTTCTTCCTCAATATCATTGGCAACCCTATCTATCACTTTTTTGATAATCTCAATTTCTCTACCGGTCGCCACTAACGGCACCATAATTTCTAACTGCACTGCTTCGCCAANCTCATCTTTAACACTTAATGCGGCTTCAAAAATTGCACGCGCTTGCATCTCTGAAATTTCAGGATAGGTGACCCCTAAACGNCANCCTCGATGCCCCAACATAGGATTAGCTTCTTCTAACTGAGCGGCTCGACGGCGAACGTCATCGGCNGCAACACCTGCAGCCTCTGCAACTTCTCTAATCTCTTCATCGGTTTTAGGTAAAAACTCATGCANCGGGGGATCAAGTAGGCGGATTGTTATGGGTAAGCCTTGCATAATACGAAAAATATCTTGAAAATCTGCCTTTTGCATAGGAAGTAGTTTACCGAGAGCAGCACGACGTTGNTCAAGATTATTGCTGACTATCATCTCACGCATAGCAATNATACGNTCTGNNTCAAAGAACATGTGCTCAGTTCTGCAAAGGCCAACNCCTTCCGCTCCAAATTCGCGAGCTATACGACACTCTGTCGGTGTTTCCGCNTTGGTTCTGACTTTGAGACAACGAATGTCGTCAGCCCATTTCATAAGTTGTTGAAAATTATCAGACATTTCTGGTTGAATTGTAGCAACGCGTCCAACCATCACGTCACCACTAGCTCCATCCAACGTAATCTCTTCACCTTCCTCAATCACAACATCACGGGCAGCAATAGTTTTAGTTTTATAATCAACTCGCAGTTCACCCGCGCCAGCCACACAGGGTCTCCCCATACCACGCGCAACAACAGCCGCGTGACTTGTCATACCCCCCCGAGTTGTTAAAATACCAACAGCGGCATGCATACCGTGGATATCCTCTGGACTTGTTTCAATTCGCACAAGAATNACTTGCTCACCTCTTGCNGATATCCGNTCCGCNTCATCAGCGTCGAAAACGACCTTACCAGATGCCGCGCCNGGTGATGCTGGGAGGCCACGTGCAACTATTTCNCTATTTGCGTCTGGATCAAGAGTGGGATGTAAGAGTTGGTCTAGTGATGATGGCTCGATTCGTGATACAGCTGTCNGACTACTGATTAATCCTTCATCCACCATGTCAACAGCTATTTTCAAAGCGGCAGCCGTTGTCCTTTTACCCGCCCGTGTTTGGAGCATATACAGCTTCCCTTGCTGCACCGTAAATTCTATGTCCTGCATGTCAGTATAATGTTGTTCAAGANTNCTNCGAATACCTTTNAGTTGNTCAAAAACTTGTGGCATGACCTCTTCCATACTTGGCAAGCCNGATTNATTTNNTTCCCTACCCTCTTTTGTCAAATGCTGNGGTGTACGAATGCCNGCAACAACNTCCTCTCCCTGAGCGTTAACAAGATATTCGCCGTAAAATATATTTTCGCCCGTTGATGGATCGCGAGTGAAGGCGACACCAGTTGCACAATTTTCCCCCATATTACCGAAGACCATCGCCTGAATATTGACCGCAGTGCCCCAATTCTCAGGAATATCATTGATTTTACGGTATGTGACCGCACGTGGAACCATCCAACTTGAAAAAACAGCTCCAATCGCCCCCCAAAGCTGTTCCACTGGATCTTGAGGAAAAGGTTTGCCAGTCACACTAGAAACTTTTTCTTCATATGCATTTATTAAGGACTTCAAATCATCAGACGTCAATTCTGTATCGAGGGTTACTCCGGCCTCATCTTTTTTCAAATCTAAAATCTCTTCAAAATTGTAATGGTCAATGCCGAGGACGACATCACCATACATTTGAATAAATCGGCGATAACTATCGTANGCAAATCGCGCATCATCACTTTTCTGAGCCAGGCCNTCTACAGTNATTTTATTAAGGCCGAGATTTAATACGGTATCCATCATGCCTGGCATCGAGACCCGGGCACCTGATCTTACCGATACCAGTAATGGGTTTTGTGGATNACCAAATTTGCAGCCAACCTCGGACTCAATCAAGCATAATGCTTCNTTAACCTGCTGNTTCAAAGTGTCTGGATAGGCATTATCATTCATATAAAAATGTGTGCAAACTTCTGTGGTAATCGAAAANCCTGGAGGTACCGGCAACCCAAGCTTGGACATCTCAGCCAANTTCGCTCCTTTACCGCCAAGTAGATCACGCATACTAGCATCGCCCGCAGTTTCATTTGCACCGAAACTGTAAACCCATCTTTCCATCCAAATTACCCCCCAATTTTTTTGAAATCAGCGACAGCACGCGTAGTTTGACGAATCCCTGAAAGCAACTTTAAGCGATTGGTACGTAATGCTGTNTCCTTCGTNTTGACTGTGACATTATTAAAAAAATTATCAACAGGTGTTCNCAATGCTGCCATCGCGCGCATNGCCGAAACATAGTNTTCNTTAGANAGTGCAGCGTCGGTGTCATTTCTCGCCTTTACTAGGGCCGCTGCGAGTTCTTTTTCCTCGTCGTGCACGAAAGCCGCTACATCTATGTCCGCACAAAATTCTCTACCATCTCTTTTTTCCTCGATTTTGAGAATATTAGCGGCTCGATTATAAGCAACCAACAAATTTCCTCCATCATCACTCTTAACAAATTCAGCTAGTGCATCGACTCGTCCAAGTAATCGGACCAAATCGTCCTCGTCCCCAAGTGCAAAAATGGCTGAAATAAGATCGTGGCGGACCCCTTGTTCCCGCAGGTGCACCTTTAATCGATCTACGAAAAAACTCAGCAAATCATCTGCTACAGTAACTATCTCGCAATTTCGATCTTGCGCTTTGAGTGCTGCAACAAAAACTGGACGCAATGGTATCCTCAATTCGTTTTCAACGATGAGTCGAATGGTTCCGAGCGCAGCTCGTCGGAGTGCGTATGGGTCCTTCGATCCAGTAGGCTTATCATCAATGGCCCAGAAACCCGCTAAAGTATCAAGTCTATCTGCTAAACCTACAGTAATAGAGACCGGTGCCGAAGGACAAGTGTCACCGCGCCCTTGTGGACGATAGTGATTGGCTATGGCTTCAGCCACTTGATCGCTTTCCCCATCATTAAGCGCATAGTATCGACCCATCTTGCCTTGCAGTTCCGGAAATTCACCGACCATTTGAGTAACAAGATCGGTTTTACAAAGACGTATGGCATTCTGTATATCTGAAGCCTTTGCTGGACCGAAATATGGTGCCAATACAACTGCAAGATGTTGCATGCGTTCAACTTTTTCAGTCAATGACCCAAGCTTATCATGAAAAGTAATCTCACTAAGCGCTGGGATGCGACTAGCAAGTGTTTTTTCCCGGTCCTTATCCCAAAAAAAACATGCATCTGACAGTCTAGCCCTCAGAACACGCTCATTACCCGTAATTATTCCCCGCCCTTGATCTTTGGTCATGATATTAGCAACAGTAGCAAAATGAGGTGCAAGATCACCTGAGGATGTCTCAAAAAGAAAATACTTTAGATGTGTTCTGATAGCTGTTGTGAGAACTTCAGGCGGCAAAGACATAAATGCAGTATCAATGTCACCGATCAGTGTAACAGGCCATTCCACAAGGCCAGCAACCTCTGACAGGAGTTCATTGTCCTCTTTAACATGCAAACTAGCTTTTCTGGCAAGCTCGGATAGTTGTTTTCTTATCTCCCTTTTGCGTTCGTCAGGATCGAGGATAACGAATCCTTTGTTAAGTCTCTCGCAGTAATCGCCAAAGCCTCTTACCTCAAAAGGATCAGGAGCCATAAAACGATGGCCGGAGGTGACCGTTCCAAAAGGTATTTTCTCCCCCTGCAAATCAAGTGCACCTTTAACTGGGATTCCACCAAATAAAGCCATTAATGAATGAATAGGGCGAACCCAACGGAATAAATTTTCACCCCATCGCATTGACTTCGGCCATGTAATACGCTCAATCGAATCAGTTATTAATTTTGGCAGAATATCAATCGTAGGATCGCCTCCTTGTTCTAAGATAGCAAACAAGAATGTACCTTTTTCCGTTTCACGCTGTTCGCATTCTTTAATAGTTTGAATACCATTACTTTTGAGGAAACCATCAATAGCTCGTTTTGGTGCATCAATGCGTGGACCGCGTCGTTCCTCACGAATATCCGGCTGGGTTTCGAGCATGCCATCCACCATAACAGTTAAGCGCCTAGGTGTTACGTAAGCCTCAATACAAGTAAACTCTAGGCTATGGTCTTTAAGGCCGCGGCAGATTGACTGCTTTAAATCTTCACAAGCTTTGCTCTGCATCCTAGAGGGTATTTCTTGGCAAAGGATTTCCAGAAGTAGTTCAGCCATCGACCAGGTGTCCCTGGCTAATTAACCAGCTTCTACAACACGCTTTTGCGAGCGCACGCACTCGTAAAATATAAGATTGCCTCTCGGTGACGCTTATCACGCCGCGAGCATCGAGCAAATTGAATGTATGGCTTGCCTTTAAACAATGATCGTAAGCAGGCAGGGGTAATTCACGTGCAGTCAGACTTTTACATTCTTTTTCGGCGTCACAGAAATGCTGCAATAATATTTTAGTATCCGCACATTCAAAATTATAAGTGGAATATTGCTTCTCCGCCGTCCGAAAAATATCTCCATAACGAACCCCCTCTCCGTTGAAATCAAGATTATATACGTTCTCAACCCCTTGAACATGCATAGCCAATCGTTCAAGGCCATATGTGATTTCTGTACAAACTGGCTTACAGTCAAAACCGCCCACCTGCTGGAAATAAGTAAATTGGCTCACCTCCATTCCATCACACCATATTTCCCATCCAAGACCCCAAGCACCCAGCGTTGGACTCTCCCAGTCGTCCTCAACAAACCGAATATCGTGTTGATTTATATCAATGCCAATTGCGGATAGACTTTCTAGATATAGATCCTGACTTTCAATCGGCGAAGGTTTCAGTATCACTTGATACTGGTAATAGTGCTGCAACCGGTTGGGATTGTCTCCATATCGGCCGTCGGTTGGCCGGCGGGACGGTTGAACATAAGCTACCTTCCAAAACTCTGGTCCTAATGCACGTAGTGTCGTCGCAGGATGAAATGTGCCTGCCCCAACTTCAATATCGTAGGGCTGCAAAATCACACAACCCTTGGATGCCCAAAATTCGTGGAGTTTGAGGATAAGAGTTTGAAAAGAATTTTCCTGGGACATTTATAAAGCCATACTCTAGAGAATTACCGTGTGGCAAGGCATTTGGCGAACCAAATTAGACCCCAAAAAATAGGGGTAATTACAGCATTGGCCAATGAGTGTCATGTCAATTACGCAGATATCATTAAAGCTAGTATGCATACGAACCCAGCCCAAACCCAACATTTTTTATCTTTCTAGGATAACGCAACTTGCGATTGTTTGATTTCTAGTGTTCACCATATGCCTTTTTTTTCGGCCAATCCTCACGAAGCTAACTATCGCTTAATAAAATAAACAATTAGAGCCCATATCTACTCCACAGCGCCCGCTCTTCGAGCGCCAGCAGCAATTCGTCTGCCCACCCCGTAGCATTTTTACTAATGCCAAAGCGCTTTGCTAGGAAACTTTTTTTCTCCTCAATAAAACTAAAACGAACATCTTCTCCATATTTCTTTTTGAGTATACTTCGCATTTCGCCAACACCGTCTATTAAACCAAGTTCGACGGCCTTTAAACCACTCCAAAAATCGCCGTTGAATATGACACGTGACGTACCCTTGAGTCTTTTGCCGCGACGCTGGCGCACGTAGTCCTTAAATTGTTCATGCAGATCTTTTTGCAGCACTCGCAAATATTTCACGTCATTCTCATTCTCTGGAAGGAAAGGATCGAGCCGACGCTTATTTTTTCCGGCCGTGTAAACACGTCGCTCAATACCTATGCGTTTAATAAATTTATCAAATCCAAAGCTGGCTGTTATAACACCAATTGACCCCACTACCGACGCACCATTTGCATATATCTCATCAGCTGCACAAGCGAGCCAATATCCTCCGGATGCTGCAACATCGTCACAGAAAGCGTATACCTTTACCTTCTTTTGTTTTGCTAAAGCTTGAACATATTCTGCAATTAACGCTGATTGAACCGGAGACCCACCTGGAGAATTTATACTAAGTGCAACAGCTCGAAGCCTCGGCACCTCAAAAGCTGCTTCAATTGTGCTTTCAAGGTCAGCCAAAGTTAGGCCATTCCTGCGACCCACACCACCCTCACCTATAATCCCTGAAAGACGTAATACCGCAATCTGTGGACAACGCCTGAAATAACCAAAAAAGGACCTACTAACTGACTTTTGTTTCGATCTTTTTCTCTTAGCTTTTTGTTTTTTTTCCATATCGATCCACCTAATGCTATTAAAAACCTTCGGCAAGTGCCCGAAAACTAAACCCAGAATTAAGTTGCAAGGAATTTCTACAAAGACAACGCAGACCCGCGTTCAAGTATATTTGCTGCCGCCACCGTGAAGGAACCATTAATATCATGTAAAACCAAACCGTGGGCAATACGTGCAGGGCTCTTTACACCTTTGCGCGCCTGCACCAAAACACGCTTAGCGTCTTGACCTTTCTCTCGTACTGAAGGCCATAATGGAAACATCGTTATACCGCCAAACCCAACCTTCAATAAAGCTATTAAATCGTCTATCCGGCCTGTATCGTAAATGACGGTAAAAGTACCCTTCGGTTTTAGCAACTTACGGGCGACGGATACCCAATCTGCCAATTTCGCGCTGCCCTCGACATGGCTTCCCCATCGCAACGGATGCATTTTCGGATCAGCCCGCTCCGCCTCAACAAAGGGTGGATTAGCCATCACATGGTAAAAACTGCAAGGTGCCAATATCTTATGGAGTAGTATTATATCCTCGTTGATAATTCTGATTCTGCCGTTAAAGTGATTTTTGGAAACGTTGTCTGAAGCCAATTTCGCCAATTCCGATTGCTTTTCAACCCCAATCACTGAACTGTCTGCAACCCGAGATGCGTAACATAACGTAGCAGTCCCTACTCCACATCCTAATTCGAGCACTTGCCCAGATGCACTACTTGGAACAGCAGCAGCCAGTATAATTGGTTCAATGCCCGCGCGAAAACCTTCTTTCGGCTGGCAAAGCGAGAGACGGCCGCCTAAGATATAATCCGGTATCGGTTCAGATGCCCGTTCTCGCTCAGCCATTTCAATCAATTCTCGGGCTTGTCCAAATTCACTGTCGGCTACCATCAATCTCCTTGAGATCGCACCCGCAGATCCCCCTATGACGCTCATATGATTGTCTAAGGTGAAAAACTTAATGCCGGCATCCGCGAGAATTCTGGTTACCCATGAAATGTAAACAACATCATTGGTGCGCAATATTTCCCGCATGTGGTTTGCTCCTTTACAAGCATTTAGTGAGACAATTCGTCTAGCTTGACCGTGAGGCAAGGTACTCTATGTTCAAATGGCCTATACTTAGACAATATTTTTTTAGTGAAAGGCAAGATTAGTTGGGAAATATCATAAACCTCGGCATCACGCGAAAACCGTTGTCGGACACTCCATCTCTCGAATCCATTCTTGCTCTACTGGGTGATGACTTACATCGTGTCAATCAATTAATAGTTGAAAGCATGCACAGCCCCGTCTCCCTCATTCCCCAGCTTGCTGGACACATTGTTGCGTCAGGTGGTAAGCGCCTAAGGCCACTTTTAACCCTTGCGGCAGCAAATCTATGCGGTTATCAGGGAGATCGCCACATCGGACTTGCAACATGCGTTGAGTTTATTCACACCGCAACATTACTACATGATGATGTCGTAGATGAGTCTCGGTTGAGGAGAGGGAAAGACAGTGCTAATGCCGTTTGGGGTAACCAATCTTCCGTGCTTGTTGGGGATTTCCTTTTTTCACGTGCATTCCAGATAATGGTTAGTGATGGCTCTTTGAGAGTATTGAAAATACTTTCTAACGCTTCTGCGGTTATTGCTGAGGGGGAGGTCATGCAGTTAATGACCACCAANGANACTGAAACCAGTGAAGAGGCTTACCTCAAAGTGATCCGGNCAAAAACGGCNACCCTTTTCGCTGCNGCAGCAAGNGTTGGNGCCGTTGTGGCCGANCGNCCNNCGGCGGAGGAGCAGGCTCTAGAGAGNTTTGGAATGAATTTAGGTATNGCATTTCAACTTATAGANGACGTGCTTGATTATGCTGCAGAAGAAGACGACCTTGGNAAAACGATTGGCGACGATTTTCGTGAAGGGAAAATTACGTTGCCAGTTATTCTGGCTTGGCGACGAGGAAATGTTGNGGAACGTTCATTNTGGCAGCGCACCTTGGAAGAGCTAAATCAGACAGAACAAGACCTGGCNTATGCAAAAACACTTATGAAAAAGCATAATTCACTGCTGGACACTGTTGACCGTGCGCGCCACTACNGTGCCATTGCTCGTGATTCTCTTGGAATTTTTCGCGATTGTCCGATAAAGGATGCATTACTAGAAATGGTGNACTTCGCAGTACATCGCCTGAATTGAATAATTTTAGGTTTTTTTCATAAANCTAACCTCNCTNTGAAATATATAGAGNCCGCTTCCCACGACNACAAANGCACCANCAAGCATNNTGAGNCTGGGTACGTCTCCGAANATNAAATAACCGAATAGCGTTGCNAAAATNAGGGANAAATATCGAAATGGCACAACTACAACAGCCTCAGCTAATAGGAAAGCCGTGACCATAAAATACTGCCCGACCCCCTGCAAAATTCCCGTCATTGCAAGAAGCCAAAACTCTNGTGTCGTNGGCATACGCCATTCACCAATGCNNGGGATTAGNTAACCCAAAGGCCAGCTTGCGAAACCACTCAAAAGTATGAANCCAGTTGAGACTAGCATGATAGCACTNGTTGATTCGCGCCCCGACATCGCACGAGTAATTATATCACGTACAGATAAACAAAAAGTTGCACCTAGTGCCAACAAAGCCGAAANAACAAATGGATTACTACCGGGACGAACAATTAATAGTACGCCTATAAATCCCACTGAAACTGCAGACCATCGCCGCCANCCGACGCTCTCACCAAGTGCNAANGGCGCCATGGCAGTTATAAAAATAGGCGANGCAAANAGAATTGCTATCGCATCAGCAAGTGGCAAATGACGGNTAGCGGCNAGAAATAGATAGGTTGTCACAATTACACACGCTGCACGACATANCTGAGAGCTCCAACTATAAACGCGGAGAGTGGAAAAACCGCCGCGCCAACCGATAATAGTTAAAATTGGGACGAATACAAAACAGGCTCTAAAAAAAATTATTTCGCCAATTACCAATGTGCNAGCCAAAAGTTTTGCCAATCCATCGGTAAANGATAGTATCGCTCCTGATATCACTAAGAATGAGATTCCTCGCAGCTGGNACGATAAANCAGGCATTGCNGCNNGACCATTTTTTNAAAATTTNTCTCTCATACTAACTCAACACCACNACNTNAATAATGTCTTTTAAACCTNCNNAATTTTTGCGCGGACGTGAGACGAGATCATATCTATNAAAAATATTGTCGCGAAAATTACAATTATTATTGCGGAGACACGATCGTATTCAAACATGCGAAACGCAGACTGTAATTCATATCCAATACCCCCCGCACCAACTATCCCAAGCATNGTTGCCATACGGATATTNCGATCGAGGATATAGAGATTATTACCAATNAACGCCGGCATAACTTGGGGNNCGACAGCAAAAGCAAGGACTTGGCCNTTNGATGCTCCCATTGANNCAAGTGCTTGTATAGGATTTTCATCTATATGTTCGATAGCCTCAGCGTAAAATTTNGCTAGAAACCCCATTGTATGGAAACCNAGGGCTATTACTCCTGGCATTGCACCGAAACCAATCGCAATAACCAGTATCATTGCCATAATAAATTCAGGTATGGCACGAAAAAAAACCGTNACAGTGCGCGCAACGAAGTATAGGAAATAGTTCGGTGCAATATTGCGGGCNGACAATAAGCCTATGGGAATAGAGAGTATTATGGCCAGTAGCGTCCCNAGCATTGCTATCTCGACAGTTTCAACCATTGCGCTCATGAGCTCTCTAAAGTTNGAGAAATCAGGCGGTAACATTCTGCCTAAGACGTCAGAAATATACATAATTGATTGACTAATTAACTGAGCAAGATCGACCTCCAAATCTATNAAAACCAGAGCATAGACTGATATGAATGNAANAATCCCCACAATTGTGCGCCANCCCCACTGAGGTCGNANGNGTTTTTTNAGGTGATTTCGATGACTTTCAACNGGATCAACGTAACGNTCGATNAGCCCNCCGTACCCACCTACTTGNAAATGGTTATGAGCATCAAGGACTAATTCTTTGAGTCTTTGTTTCAAATGGGAAGGCAGCTTGCTGGTATANACCAGTGGAGCACCCGGTATNTTTGTAGACTGGTGGATTATTCGAAACTCACTNGGACTTACTGAACCATCAACTACCATCGCCTCAAGATTAATNGAACTCACTGCCGCNACNTCGACNTCTCCGTCNANGACGGCTCGGATTGCGGTATCGTGATTNTCCATNGTGANGACCTNNGCAAAGGCGCTCTCATTNCNNAGATCGATACCAATTTCAGCAAGTTCGCGACNGGGCACCTCTCGACCACTTGTGGAAAATTCATCTCCGACNCCAATAANNGAATTTCTTACATCAGCGAGCANGTGCATTTTACTGGTCGACTCNACAATAAAGAGTGAATGATAATTCGGGCTATTTTTACCCTTGGGNATNCCCACNGCAAATGCCTCTACCGTACCATCACGACCCGCAGCTTCCCTTAATGCATAGGGACCTAGCCAGCCTATCTGTGCAGACCCATTGCANAGCATTTCGATNGCTTCCNCATAATCACTACANCGTTTTAAAAGGATGGAAACCCCAGTTTCTTTAGACAAATAATCAACCANCGNNCCAAGATCGAGACCACCGGGATGGTCACTCGCAGGAGCANTTGCCAANGTCAATGTTGTTTCTGAGTCTTGAACGCATTTATTCACTTTAATCACTATTTTTTATCANTAGCATGTTCNAAAAAAAGGCCACGATCNTGCCCGCGATATATATTTCTTATATAAGCCTGATCGATATCGGCAGTTGNTTTNTCTAGAANNACACGACCNCCAGATAAACCAATAATNCGGTCAGAGTATNTAAGCGCCAACTCGACTTGGTGAAGATTNCAAATCACNGTTATAGAGTTTTCCCTNGCAATATCNCGAAGCAGCATCATGATTGACGTTGAAATCATGGGATCGAGGCTCGCAACTGGTTCATCNGCTAATAANAGAACCGGTTTTTTAATAATGGATCTAGCTATACCTACCCTTTGTTTTTGACCNCCAGAAAGTTGGTCGACNCTNAAATAAGCCTTATCCAGCAATCCCACTCGCTCAAGGCAATCAAGCGCCTTAAGCTTCTGTTCACGACTAAAAAGNTATAGCATCGACAAAAATTTGTTGCTTGTACCCAGNAACCCAGTCANTACATTNTTAATAACTGANAGGTTTTCNACCAGGTTGAAATCCTGNAAAACCATNCCAATNTGCNGTCNCAATTTNGGTAGATTTACTGNTGTGAGGGGTTGATTANGGAATTTTATGGTTCCNGNGTCAGCTGTTACAAGACCATTAATGCTTCGCAATAATGTTGTCTTTCCTGAACCGCTNGGACCAAGGACGACAACAAAATCNCCCGCCTGCACCGACAANTTCACACCACGTAANGCAAGGGTGCCGTTTCCAAAGGTCTTTTGCAATCCAGCAATCTCAAGTACCATTTCTTACNNTAGCTCCAATATGTCANAATGCTGAAATTTGTTTANTCTTTGGTCTNGGATAATACCCTGTCAATTTCACGCAGGGGNTCATAATCTGNGTCCTTTACTTCGATGTAATGTGACATCTCACCACCATATCCACCNATGCGNCCGTNTTTGTGTGCCTCTANAGTCGCTTTTTTAATNTTCTGGCGCAGTTTTAGNGGTAGTTTTTTNGANTATGCTAATGGTGGGGGTGGTACCAAATCGGATTTNTGCACAATTCTTATTTGCTGACGTTTTACCGTGCCNTCGGCAATGCGGGCGTCAAAGTTCCTTGAGCTCATCCCNCACACGTCAGCATGCCNNTTTATAACAGCTAACAAACAGGCATCGTGGCTGCCTGCATANACCACCCTTTTNAAATGTTTTTTATTTTTNGTCGAAAGNCCTACCNTTCGNAATTCNACTTGCGGTATCAAATCACCGCTAGTTGAACCTATGGAATTCAATGCNAGTGTTTTNCCTTTCGTATCATTTAGGGTCTTGATTGAGCTATCTGCCCTNACTACAAANTATGTGTAATACCCCGCTGTGGTATCGCCCTTGCGCACTCCCGCAGCAAACGCTTCAGCNTAAGCGATCTTTGCTGCTTGAATGTAGGTTTTGCCACCATACCAGGCAATCTGCGCACGACCAGCACGCATTGATTCCACGGCAGCATTGTAGTCAGTAACTCTAATTGGTTTGATTTCCACTTGCGCCAGTTTTNCAATAATNTTGATNAGCTTGACATAGTCNTTGTCATCNCCCTTTTCACTGGCAGGCACAAAAACCATNTTNATTTTGACGNNNTCNGCNGCCACNTGATGGGANANTANNAAGAANGAAANAGCAGTAATTGTAGTGAGAAANGTTNCNCTTAGANGTAATTGCATCGCCATGANCCCNAATTTTCAAGNTAANTCGNTTGGCTCNCCNTACCAANGGNNNATTGTGCCTAATTGCNTAAGNCTAGGCCTCNAATTCTTTTANAGCTTTNTCGTAATCCTCAACCGTATCAATCTCTCGCCAACCGCGNTCTATAATNACGCAGTGAACTGGNACNCCAAGATCGACCATATCCTGAATAATGTCTGTTATATAGGCTTTTTGAAATACTTTTGCCCGTTGATACGGCTTGCCCCAAAACATTTTTTTGGCTCGGTGAAAATGGCGTTTTAAAATCTCAGCACCACGTGGTGATAGTTTCAACATGCCAATGAACTCGCCATGAACATCATCTTTTTCGGTTAAGATTTTACCAATCTTAACCACCTCATTATTGGCATTAAAAATGACATTTTCTGCTTCCTCGATCGGATGATCCTTGCGACCGACGTAATAACCCTGCCAATCTATATCTACTACAATTGAAATATCAGCTTGTGCTTCAAGTAATCGTCGCACGACTGCGGCGTCAAACATGATATCTGAATACGCTACCACTACATTCCCGCACAATTCCTCCTCGGCATAAAAAAGCGAATTTAAAATATTATTATTTTCAAAATCAGAATTCTCATAGTAGCGTAAATTTGGATAATTAATTTTCTCCTTTTTGTAGCCGCGTATCACCGAAATATTGTTTATTCCACAATCTCGGTAATTATCCACCTGCCTCTCAAGCAATGTCTTTTCACCAAATTTAAGCATGCATTTCGGCAGCTCCTCTGTGTAACCTTTAAGGCGACTGCCTAATCCAGCAGCAATCACGATTGCTTTGGCATTGGAAGATGTCATAAATTTCCCCAGTTCAAGAATATCGCGTCCACAAAAATTGTAAGCCTTAATTAAGCGTAATAACGATATGAGCTCGCGTTTATCCCCTATAAACTCTTCAATATCTGGCGGCAAAACATTCTTCGAGATTCCCGCAAGGTCATTTATTATTTCAAAATCAGCATCAAGTGTTTGAGCTAAGGCCTTAACTATTTCTATACGCGGTGCCGGTCGTTTATTTTTTTCAATATCGTTTAAGTAGGAAGCAGATACGCCAATGATCCTTGCCAACTGACGTTGACCGAGGCGCCTTCCAATTCGCAACTCTCTAATGTACCCACCAAATGAGTGTTTGTTAGGTATCTCGACCATCCTTTTCTGCTCACACCATGCTCTCTGATACGCGGTATTGCATCCTTTAAGAACCTTACGTGTTAACCTGTCCGCTAATAGGTTAACATTACCGTCATAAACTAGTCAAGCCTTTGAAATAATCAAAAATTAGAGGGCGCAAGGCCCCCGATTATTAAAACTAGCCAAAACATAGAAGTTTTAGTACCTAATGTCCCGACCATCACACAGAAATTTAACTGGTCGGGGAGAGAGGATTCGAACCTCCGGCCCCTACGTCCCGAACGTAGTGCTCTACCAGGCTGAGCTACTCCCCGACCGTGGGAGGCCTTGTAGAGTTTCCGATTAATGCCTCGTAAATAACTGAATTACAACAAAACCACAGGACCATGCTCCATTAGCCCTGCATGCACAGCTTACCATAAATATCCGAAAACTACGCCCAGAATTTATTTAATGATAATCATTGGAGCAGAATTGGAGCAGAATTGGAGCAGAAAATTCTAGAAAAGTCTGGATCTCAAGTTTCCTTCCAAACGGCTCTTCCACGAGCTCAACTGCCATCGGGCCATGATAATTCAAAGCGGGTAGGCTGAAGATCAATCTTACCCGCCGTGGCTGCGGCAAATGGGTCGTCAATAAATTGGATTATAGGCTTAAGTGATAGGCACTGGGCAACTAGGGCTAGTTTATAGTTCGCCCCTTGATCCTTTGCAGCCTTCCACTCATTCCTCGTTAATTCTATGCCCGAGATCGATTTGGATTGGCTGCTTTTAACTTCTACGCAGATCAAGGTTCCATCCTTATTTTTGTACTCTATGTCCCAGCCCGGTGTTTCTTTTTCCTGAGCGACCCAGCGTAACTCCGAAATCTCGTCTTCGTATTTTTTTAGATATTCAAAAACAATCAACTCACCTGCATCTCCCGTCGTCTTTGATTGGCGTGAGTATCCCCTTGACTGTTGTGAAGACTTGCCTGTTGGTTTCTGCTTGGGCTTAATCACTGACCCTAAACTAATCTCAGCTTTAGCTTTCAGCTGCTTAACTACAGATCGACGTACGGCCTCTCCCTGACCCTGAAATTTAGCCGAGCCGCTTTTGGCCAGGATCACTCTAAGCTGATCCTCGGTAATCGCTCTGACAGCACTACGCCAGTGATTGGAGTGTTTAACAGCCTCAATCGTAGTGCCGTCGTCTTCCATTGCTCTGACAGGTTCGGCGAATTCTAGGTAATCAACCAAGCTGCAGTACCAATGGCGCTTACCCTTAGGAAGATCCTCGGTGTCTGCGTCTAGCCAAACTTCTTCAACCCGTCCATACCCGAAATATTCCATCTCACCTCGCTTACCATCATTACGATGAACGCCTCGATAATGAACGAAGGTTTCGCCAGGCTTGATTAGGTTTATGTACTGATTAGGGAAATGGTATTGCTCTCCCGGGATATCCTTCCAAGTGTGACCGCTTATAATCTTTTCGTTACTAACAAGAATTATGGGCATCCCGAACACCCCCCACAAAAAAACACACACTCAAACAATTATATAAATGTGACCCCTTGCATAGCGAGCAAAATACTCGGTCCATACTCATCATTACAGGGTAGCTATTGTATCCACCAAGAAATTATCGGTCGGGCATTAGGTCCGTAAAGGATTCCTAACTCAACACCCTTTATATTTTTTACGGACACATTCACGGGGCAAGGTTTTTCTCGATATTAAAGGGTTATGATCTAATCAAAATCCTCTTTTGCCATCCAGATCGCCAGAATAACACCACCGCTAGTGCTTAAGATGGTGGCTATGGTATCGCTACCCCACCAACCTTCCGAAGTCAAAATCCCGTAAATGAGAAATAAATTTATCAAAAAGTATATTGATGCCGCCACACAAGTGGTTGCTAATTGAAATTTTGGTGCTGTCCAACCGCTAAAGTACGCAGCACAATAAGCAGACACGGCATTTGCTATAATATTCTTGGAAACCCATAAATTGTATTCTGCGTCTTCTCTCCAAGTTATTGAAAGGACCCAAGAAGCAATTATTACGGTACCGTAAAAAAGATAAGACGACGCAATAAATACTATCGGAACCAAAATCCAACGTGTCAAAGGAGATCTATTTTCAATCCACACCCTCATTCTAAATTCCGTTCAATCTAAAAGACTGCAGCCAATCATTAGTTCCTAAGCGCCTTTTTAAACACCCTTTGTATTTCTGACAGATTAATTAATTTGTTGAGGTTATGATATATGACTCATTTAGTCATTCTAAAACATCCCAGGAGCACAAACGATGACCATCCCAAACTCAATTTTTAGCGGAGTGTTGGGATGTTTGCTTATCATTGGAATAGTAAGATCGGGTAACGCCTCTGAGGAATCATACTGGATGCTGCTTCAAAATCCTTCAAGCCAGCATCAGAAATCTGTCCCCATAAATTCGCCTACCGAATTTGCAAAAATAAAAATTCTCATACCGGGAAAACCGAAGAGATATTTTGCGACGGGGTTGGTGAAGTTAAATGAAGATTGCGAAAATTTCATCCATGCGACCGGAGAACTTTTTGTTCGCAGAGAAGGTGAAAAAAACGGAACGGTTCTTCCTATAAAGAATCTTCCATTAGCCATTGCAAAATATAGAACGACTGAGTCAAGCCCTTTGGAACTGATACCACCCAAATTTAATAAAAAGTTTTTCTTTAAAAATGAGCTGTCCCGTCTCCAGTCAAAACCACCGCATTTCGATACGGGAACAGAAGTTCCGCCTATCTATTGGCGAGATATAGACGGCGACGGCACTAAGGAACTTATTTATTCAAGTGTCTGCGGCAATCGTATGTCGACCCACCATTTCATTTACGAATATGATTCTACGTCAAAGGGTTATGAATTTACGAACCCAGTAGAGCTAAGGGGTTTTATTCCNAACATTATACCTCAACGCANTTTAGAGACTGACTGGAGTTCNGGTTGGTGCCTCAATATGACGGAGANATTTACNTCTTTGAATGGNCGGTACACNCTCACTCAACTCTACAANATGGATTATAGGCAAACTTCCACAGGGGAACGAGAGTGCTTCTTGCAGTCTTACAATCGGNAGGACAGTGGAAAATTGTGCCTGACGAAAGAACAAATTCTTAATTCTGAGGATAAATGGGTTGATCAGCAACAAGCCAACACACTTTCAACGAAATGCGTAGAATACAAAGGACCATTCATACAGAAGCAATCTGCATACTAAGAGTTCTGGGGTGCTGATTTGACTTATGGGTGATGAGAATAAGAGGGTCAAATTCATCAACAGTCTAAGTAGCCCTATTTGGTGTACCAGTTATAACACCTCACAAGTATCTTAAGGTCAGGATTACTAAAATCACAATACCTGATTTTGCCATTTTTCAGATGTAAAATGGGACCTTTACCCTTTCCGACGATCATTTCTATAGGTGCATTTGCTTCAGAACTGGGTTGAGTATTATATGCGATAACTCCCAGAAATATTGCAATGATGCTAATTATTGTCTTTAAATATATGTCTGATTCCACAACGTGTTCCCCTTTCAATTATTTAAATTTTCGTCTTATCGTTTTTTAGATTTCTCAAGTTTAAAAAAATCCCTCCCATCAAACAATCATCTGACGGGAGGGAAGCTACGGTTAGTTTAAAAGGCGATACTTTGCTGCTTTTGGAAGGCAGTAAAAGGCCAACGCCTCAAGGTCTACGTTGCGTTTTGCAAATGCTTTGAAGAAAGCTCTATCCGACGAAGCCTCTTTCCAATCCTCCAACTCAGCCTCAAACATTTGTTGTGCAGAGGCAGGGGTTTCATAAAGCGGCAGATCTTCTGTCAAAGAGTCTTCTAACTCCTCAAGCCGATCTTCGATACCCTCGATCCTACTCGCCTTAGAACGGGACTTCATCTTCACCCCCCATGCTAGCTGCCTGGCTGGCCGGCCACCACTTTTGGAAAAGGTCTTTGTCTAGGCCACTTGGTACGTACCATTTCTTATTATCGGGATCCCATCTAGCACCATTAGCCTTCGCTTCATCTTTCTGGGCATAGGGGCACTCCAGGTAAAATCGTTCGGTATTCATTGTGTATTCTCCTTATTCAAATTTGACATAAAAGTGTGTCTAGGTTAGACCCTGATTAATCAGATTGGCTGATGCTAGGCATAGTGCGATTGCTTAGTAGGTGCATAAAGTACCGTCGGGCTACGACTNTAGCCTCGCTACCATACTTGGCCATCACCCTTTCAAGAATTTCTGACATAACCCAACCAGACCTTGGTTGTGTTTTGCCATCAGCCATTAGCTTCTGAACAAAAGATACGATTGCATCGTTACATTGACCTCCGACAAATTCGGCGGTGGTCATGACCGAAGCATTATCTGCAGTAAGTGGTTTCCTAATATCCATTTAAAAACTCCAAATCATATGTTGAGATCTGAACTACCTATTAACCTCCGTGTAGTTCGTTAGAACTCACTACACGGATGTTAATAGANGTCTTCGTCGGTGTTTCATCGATGAAGCACCGGAAAAATTCCGAAAAAATTGAAAATTAAAATTAAGAGTCATCTCCTCAATCTCCTCATGAACCTTTCAAGGAAACCGAAGGTTCATGAGGAGATTGAGGAGATGCCATTACGAACACCTAGGTCAGGAGCACATCAACTACCGCTCGTCGTAGTGCCTCTCTACGCCCCAAAATGAATCACTGAGTGGGGGTAAATACTTTTTTAATGTTCTTGTTATGTTCTAATATGAACGGCAATACTGAGTCAATTTTGGGGCTTAGCCTATTCCAATATAAAATATTATATATCAGTGCCTTAGAAAATTATTCACGTATGATAGAGACACATTGAGATGAGGTAAAAAAAGAAACAAAGGCTAAAGGGACCATTAACCTAATAATCATTGATTTCAGCCTTTAGATTTGATTTTTAAACTTTTCTCTTCTGTTCTTATAACCTTCAGTCTCAATACCTCTTCCTGCATTGAGAAGGGAGTGTCGTTGATGTGGGTCAATAGCTGTAGGAGAAGAAAGTCCTTGTTCAAAGTTCTTTCTCCATTCAATGCTCTCAGATGCGATATTGAAGGGTAGCACACCTGTCACTTCCTTAAATGATTGTTCCATATTGGTTATTAACTCTTTGTCCTTATCCCAAGGTACGATGAAAGAGTCATGGATACTCAGCACTGGTGTGTCTTGGCTCGTGAACTTTTCTATTACTTTTTCTGCGATATCTGAGTCAGCCTTCATGAGCTTAAGACCTACTCCTGAACATATCTGATCGGCTATTACAGGATGTTCTCTCCTGAATGCCTCTATTGATTGTCTGATATGTTCATTGGTGAAGGATAGGTTTGTCTCCTCTTGGAGCTTGTCTCTGATTGCATAAATTGCTTTTTGTTCGGTTGCTGCATTGATCGCAATTAGAACAATTAATTTTAGTTCACTTCTTCCAAAGGGATTACCCTCTGGAAGAGAGAAGGAATAAGCATCCTTCTTCAACTGCTGCCCTTTCTCAGCGTACATGAGAGTAGGAAGCATGCTGCTGAAGTCATACTCTACGGTTAGAGCATCATTGATGTGTATTCTTTGTCTCCATTTGCTTGGCAAGCTATGCCACCAAGCACCATAGAAACGGCCATGCTCCTCCCATGAGCCGTTGCTGAATATACGGTGTACAGTCTTCTGGTGAGGACTAACTCGTAATGTTTCCCCATTAGCCAATTTGATGGCTGGCTCATCTAGCTCAGGAATATCGATGAAACTCTGATTGAGAAGGCGGTTGTAGTCTCTCAATACACTTCGCATTCGCTCTGTTTCTGGTGTGTCTTCGTACTCGATAGGGGTTTTGTCTGCGTTTCTAAGAATGACAGTTTCATAGTTCTGGTC
The DNA here is from genome assembly GCA_002718015.1 of Rhodospirillaceae bacterium. GTDB lineage: Bacteria > Pseudomonadota > Alphaproteobacteria > UBA8366 > UBA8366 > UBA8366. The sequence continues at coordinate 10,745 of PBCW01000006.1, read as the reverse complement.
TAAGCCGAAATCATCGGAGCTGATCGGATTAGAAGTGAACAAGCTGATGAGCTTCTTCTTTGCCCATATGCGGGTGGTCCGCCCTGGCCATGCATCGATGGTGGATTGCTGACCCTTCTTCAGCCCAATCCAACCTTCATCAGTCATACGTACAACTAACTCGATGAAGAATTGGCTGATGTTCAAAGAGTTGTATCTATTGAGCGGGTAATATCTGGGTGACATATACAGACCGATACAGCTGTCCGGATCTTCCAACCAAGCTAAGTACAATTCACTGAGCAACAGGGGTAAGGCTCTCGCTAACGGCTTACTCTGGCTGTTGGGATACAGCACCGCCTTCACCTGATCGACCATCGATTCCATTCGACCGTCATGACAAACTCGGTGAATATTTATTGGCCGACTGTTTTGTAAATCTCTCATGAAAAATCTGATTGCCGGTTGGATATTCTGATTATATCATATTTATCAATAATTTAGAAGGTTTTTGGCGACACTCACCCTCTTATTAGATCTTTACGAGGGAAGCTTAGGGGTCGATCTGCGCTCCATCCTTATCCCTTATACAAGGATGGTGTTCTCTTACACTCCCCTAGCCTGTTTATGGCTCTGTTCATGCAAGCTTCTGGGCGAGAGCAGTGGCTCGTAGGTGTGTGTAGCGTTGCAGCATACGTAGGTCTTTATGCCCACTGATGGTTGCTACTTCTATGAGACTTAATCCCTGCTCGAAGAAACGGCTTATCGCCTCATGACGCAAATCATGGAAATGGAGATTTTCTATTTCTGCCCGCCTCGTTGCCCGCCTCCAAAGACCTTTCAAAGCCTCATGGTGTAGCGTTAGCACTCGTCGATTACGACTGGGAGTAATAGTGCTCAATACCCGTTTTGCTTTTATGGAGAGCGGAACATCTCTCATATCGCCATTCTTAGTCACGGGGAGGTGAATGAAAGACTGATCGATGTGAACGTCTTGCCAATAAACTCCTAACAATTCACCTCTTCTCATGCCCGTCTCAATGGCAAGTTGAACAAGGGGTAATAGAAACTTATTTTCCGATTGGCGGCAGGAATGGATGAGGCGTTCTTCTTCATCGCCCACCAACCTTCGTTCTCTTGGTTTATTGATTCTGGGGAGGCTTATTTGCCGGGCAGGATTATCATAAATAGTGATGCCCCATTCTATCCGGGCGATGTCGATGGCATGCGACAACAAGCCTATATCTCGGATACAGGTCGAAGCCGTTACCTCTGCTAATCTCTCATCTCTGTATTGGGCAATGTGGTGAGGTTTAAGCTTAGAGAGCCGTATTGATGCGATTGATCGACGTTTAAGTTTATCGATACGATATTGCTCGATCTCAGCAGACTTCTTCTTCGGGGTAATCTCAGCACCATAACGCTCAAGAAGCTCAGCCACTGTGTAGTCCAAGCCATTAATGAGTTGATCTGTATCAATTGCTCTTTCGGTATCTGCAGACCATTTGAGAGCGTCAGCCTTATACTGAAAGCTTTTGCACTGCGACGGGAAGTTCTGCCTTCTCACCCGAACGTGGTAACGACCATTCCGTTTTTGAATGCTTGCCATAATCTTTCTCCTAGTGGAGCAGAAATGGAGCAATTCAATAATTTACGATGACCGGATCCGGGGGCAAGATATCGATAAGATGCTGTAACATCGATATATTCAATTGGTCGGGGAGAGAGGATTCGAACCTCCGGCCCCTACGTCCCGAACGTAGTGCTCTACCAGGCTGAGCTACTCCCCGACACAGGAGACCTTACAGACCCCGTTGTATATAAAGCATTCGCACACTATTTTCGACCGAGTATTAATCTATAATCTAGGCAGACCGGTGTGTATCGAGATTTAATCAGACCGGGACCAATAGAAAATCATGACCAGCATAAACTCTAAAAAAATGCATCGGATCGTGCACTGCTTTTCTCAATACCAGACGTACGGCTACCCTGCCTCTGCTTTANGTTTTGCCCCGTCTTAAGTGTCCAAGAGACGATTGCTTTCAGGGCCTTACCCAACGCCTGATCAAAAGAACCTATTATTTCTTTCATTGTATTATCGTTTGCACGAACGCGTCGCTCAAATGTCTTAGTAGCAACTATCTCACGTCTAGGCATTCTAACAAGTTTTACGTTTATACGGACGCGCGCTACCGGCGGTGAAACGCCTTGGTCCATTATTTTTATACCTTGTGGCAATGCATCGGAATATTCTGCCTGAAATTCGCGCAAATCTGTTTTAAGTAAGAAATCTGATCTCAAGCCTATTTGTTCGCGGCCGACACCAATAATTTTCCCGGAATTTTCAAATGATTCGATCATNAGTGTTTGAACCATCTTTGGTGCAAAATCGGTCCAGTTTGCCCGATCGAAATAACGAAGTTCAATTGGGCTATCATTCATTGCAATTCTAGCAGTACTCAGACCCGCCGGTGACATCGGCGTATCGACCAATAATTGCCAGTTTACCGTTGGCACGTCATCAGGGAAGGTACTCTTCGGAGTCAAGACATAAAGGCGTGGTGGCGCACCCTGCCCAGGCAATGGTATCGAGCATCCTGCGCACATAAACGTTACCATTAAGACTAAANCGCAAAAATATCTGTTTATCTTGGAATATTTTANTATCATTTAACTTCAACCCCTGGCTTAGTCTGACCGAAAAGGAAACGAGCAGGATCGCGTTCAATTTGCGCAGCTATTCTTGTTAANGCNCCCATCAATACTCGTGCCTCGGTCAACATTTGCGTCAATTCATACAACCCAGAAGAAGCAAAAGCATCAACGGGTTCTCTATTAGCCTCGACAAGCTCACTTAAAGTTCGTGCCGCTTGCCCAAAGTCTTTAAGAACCCCTCGCACTTCAGCTAAGGCAATCTTCGCTTCTGCGCCGACACCATCTATTTCATTTCCGATTCTGCCGCTAAGGTCTTTCGCTTCAACTGTGAGTTCATTTACGTTTGTTATTAGAGTGCTTGTCTGAGGCATTATTGCATCAACACCCCTCTTCAACTCTGCCATAGTCTCTCGCGCATCGGCGGCAGCTGCACGCAATTCACTCATTGTGCCCGAGGCACTGGTTAGAACTTTATCTATTTCATCTGAGCGGTTGGCGATCGTGCGCGTAACCTTCTCTATATTTTCCAAAGTGCTTCCAAAATTTTCACGATTCCGGGTATTAAAAAGCAAATTAAAACGGTCCACCAGTGCTGTAACACGTGTGATCAATTCTGGCGCAGACTCGAAAAGTTCTTGTAATTGAGACGCTTTCGCGGGAATTTCCGGCCTAGGTTCGTCGGGTCTTTTTTTTAGCCGCGGGGCGGAATTTGTGCCACCCGAAATTTGGACGTATCCTACCCCGGTAATTCCTTGAAATTCCATTGATGCGAAAGTATCACTTTTGATGGGCGTTGTCTCCGGTATCTCTATTGTTACCCGCACTCGTTCTACATTTTTTGAGTCAATTCGTATTTCTGATATAACCCCAACCGGAATTCCACGGTACCTCACAGGGTTTCCGGGCTTCAAACCAGTAACCGAACCTTCGAAATAAATATCGTAATAAGCGAATTCCTCATCGATATTCACCCCAGCCATCCAGATTATCGCGACAACCGAACCGATCATTATCAGCAGAGTGAAGGCACCGACAACAATGTAATTAGCCCTAGTTTCCATTATAGTACCTATTCATCCCCAAACTTCATGCCTGCAGCACGAGCCCTGGGCCCATGAAAATAATCGTGGATCCAGGGATGATCATCCTCCATGTGCTCAGCCATTGTACCCAGCCTAACTTTCCTTTCGACCAATACCGCAATTCGGTCGCAGATAGCCGCCAGACTGTCAAGGTCGTGAGTGACCATGAACACGGTTAAACCGAGACTTTTTTGTAAATCTGAAATGAGAGAGTCAAATGCTGCGGCTCCAATAGGATCAAGGCCAGCTGTTGGCTCGTCCAAAAATAATATCTCAGGATCAAGCGCAAGTGCGCGCGCCAANCCAGCTCTTTTGCGCATACCACCAGACANCTCNGATGGGTATTTATTGGCGGCCTCAGTGGGTAATCCGACCATNGCTANTTTCAACGCTGCTAACTCATCTAAAAAANNCTTTGAAAGGTCTANNTGCTCACGCATTGGCACCTGAATNTTTTCNAGNACAGTTAGNGACGAAAACAGCGCACCATCCTGAAATAAAACTCCGTATCGCGATTGTAACTTCCGCCGTGCTAGCGAACTGGCTCCCCTCCAATCAAGCCCTAACACTTCTACACTGCCGCGGCGGGGCGTTATCAGTCCAATAATAGTTCGCAGCAATACCGATTTGCCCGTACCAGAACCACCAACCACACCAAGAACTTCGCCCTTAGGAACCTCAATATGAAGCCCATCATGAATAACCTGAGATCCAAATTGTGTTNTAAGCCCCTGAACACGGATAACAACTTCGCCAGACACTCCGTCACCACCCTTTATATTTTAAGCACTGAAAATAAAATAGAAAACAGCGCGTCGGCTATGATGACGAGAAAAATNGATTCGACAACTGATTTTGTCGTCATCCTACCGACACTCTCTGCGCTCCCTGAGACCCTTAAGCCTTCATAGCACCCTACAATCCCAATGATGTAGGCAAAAAAAGGTGCTTTTACCATTCCAACTAGAAAGTGCGTGAGCGTGATAGCCTCTTCTAATTGTCTTAAAAATTGACTGAGTGTCAGGTCAAGCACTGCAACGGCCATTAATGCACCGCCAAGAATACCCATGACATCAGATAGAAAAGTCAATATCGGCAGTGATATTAAAAGTGCAAGTATACGTGGTATTACGAGCACTTCGACTGGATCCAATCCNAATGTACGCAGGGCATCGACTTCTTCGTTGACCTGCATTGTNCCAATCTGAGCCGTAAANGCTGAACCGGATCTGCCAGCTAGCATNATTGCGGTCATGAGAACCCCAATCTCGCGCAAAACCGAGAGNGTTAATANATTAACAGTNAAAATTTCTGCACCAAAGCGACGCAATTGATCCGCCCCCTGNAAAGCAAGCACTACACCTATNAGAAAGGACAANAGACAGACGATNGGCACAGCATCNAATGCTGTCTGCTCAACTTGATGAACAAGCGAATTTAACCTAATNCGGCGCGGNNNCCTCAAACTACGCCCCAAAGCAATAACAGTAATGCCNAAGAAGTTTATNANGGCTTTGCATTGCCTCGCTACCTCNAAAGCNGCCTGCCCNATGTTCTCGACANTNNCNAGCCACATTNGTCGCTGCGGTATTTCTTTTTTNACNGNGCTACTCGNCGCCTGTTGCACTAGCGTTATNANTGGNTNGTGCTNTGCGCTAATGCCAACCATTTTGGTTTCAANGCCNGCGCGATGGGACNTNTCTACAATATTTTTNAGGAACCANGCGCCAGNGGTATCAAGCTCTGTGATCTCTGACANATCAATNACCGGATANGTATATTTACCAAATTCAAATTTTTCCAGCTGATCAGCNAAATCTGNTAATTGACGCACATTCCACTCGCCACCAGCACGCAANACCGGCGTACCAGCTTGNACTTGATAATCAAGCCATGCTGCGGATTTGGACACGCATTACTCCCCGCTCTGATCCAGTATGATACTGCCTTTTTAATTTTAATATGAATAACACAGCACTTGACTGGCTGAAAGCATGCCATTTGTTTGTGTATTTGATTGATACACGCCGTCACATTATAACAAATCCGACACAATAAAAGCGTCGCTTACAATAAGGACTTGAGGAACATGAACCTTAAAGAACATATCCGTGGCATACCTAATTTTCCGAAACCAGGGATATTTTTTTACGATATCTCCACCCTCCTTGCGCACCCAGAGGCTTGGAGTGCGTGTATTGAAAAATTAGCCCATATCATTGCGCCACAGAAACCCGATCTATTGGTTGGCATTGAGTCACGTGGATTTTTAACCGCTGCACCCCTGGCGTTAGAACTTGGCGTTGGCTTTGCCATGATACGTAAAAAGGGCAAGTTGCCTGGAAATACAATCTCACATGAATATGATCTAGAATACGGGACTGATATAATAGAAATTCAGGCTGACGCTGTAAAAACAGGACAAAAAATCATCATTTTAGATGATCTGTTGGCGACAGGCGGAACAGCATCAGCAACGGCACATCTTCTGCGGCAAGCAGGGGCAAATATTTTGGCAGCTGTTTTCATTATCGAGCTCAATTTTCTTGCAGGAAGAAAAAAAATGGACTTCCCAGTCCACTCGATTGTCGCTTATGACGAATGAGGCGTTATTCGATTTACATCATAAAGAAATTCTATAAGTCCTTTCACAGCTCGATCGAGGATCTCCTTTCCCATTGATGACGTGGCTTGGCTTGCATCACCCACAGCACCCGTTTTGTTCAAATCCTCAGTCATCCAGGCATAGGTATTCCTGCCGGTAGGCTGCAAATGTGTAGATACGTCGGCTACTGCTTGGCCTTTTGATATAAAGTTATCTATTCGCTCCATTTTGACCTCTTCTGGCGCAATATGAAGCATTAATGCTGTTTCAATGGCTCCGCCATGAATGCCAAAGCGCCGCTCATGTGGTGTAACCAAATCCTCCAAATCGATAAGGTGGGTCCAACTTGCTGCCGCAACAAAAAGATCAGTGGAAATACGCAACTGTCTCGCCGCTAGCGTCATTAGTTCATTCTGCCCACCATGACTATTAAAAATAACGAGTTTCCGCAAACCCGCTTTGGCAACGCTTTCTCCTATTTCGCGCCAAGTTGAAAGCAATGTTTCTATACTGAAACTCAAAGTTCCTGGAAAAGACTGATGTTCCTCACTGTACCCAATAACTTGCTGCGGCAGTACCATAACCGAAAGGCCCTCAGGAGCAAAGGTCATCACCTTGGTGACGATTGCTTCATTAATAAGTGCATCCACCCCGAGTGGAAGATGTGGCCCATGCTGTTCCACTGCCGACACGGGGAGCAATGCGATACTGCCAGCCATGTCAACGAAATCCTCGGTGGTGATACTAGACCAGCGCCTTATGCCATTAATCATAGCTTTCACCTTAAATAGATAATCATGTTTGCCATGATGTGCCTAAAGGTTAGGACATAGCTACACTTTTTATTATTATGCCAGGTTTGCGAACTAACATCAAAAGTGCACGTCTTAAATACAATTAAAAACATTCATCTAACAAAGGAAAAATGATGTTTGTGTTTTCGAATTTGGGTACCCTGTTGAAACAGCCCAGACAGGGGTATCGACCTAAATCTGCTATCGAATAGCTAAAGAAACTCTCGAAAATATATTCGCTTCGCACAACTTTCCATTAAGTGTGATGGGAAATCCAAATGGTTTGGATACTTCCTTTTCAAACCCTTCATGCACTACAAAATCTTTACCGAAACTCTTTTTGAATGGTATTTCTAGCCTGCTCTGATGAATTACCCCTGCTTTGAGTTTCGAACATCCGATATATGATTTCATCAAGTGCCGTGTGTCATCTATGATGTGATCTCCTTGGCGGTCTAACCGAAACGCAACAGGTAATAACCCAGCCACGGCCAGGATTTTATATATTCCAAAAAATTCTACGAATTCCGACTTTACCTGCCTAACTTTAGAGTCAAAAAGCTCCCTCTCTGCATCAAGAAGTTCAGAAAAAGTTCGCTGCCTGCGATCAAACTGACGCCGAAAAACACTTCTCACTCTATAATTTATTCCGACGTCATTCCGGAAAACCTTCAGGCGCATTCTTTCGTTTTGAAGGGCGCGCCAGTAATGGTCTGTTTTCGTCCCCCGTCCGAGATTTTGAAAAACTAGTAATCCAGAAGGATTTTTCATGCAGGCCGTGAATTGTTTTTTGGAAGATACAGCAGGTTTATCACGCATGTTATTACTTCGTGATGGAAAATCTCCGAAAGTCGGGAATTTTGGCAATGCCTGACTATCTGGCTCGGCTTCTGAGCTTCTAGTCTCTCTATCAGATGACGCGTCATTTCGAGTTAAACATGTTACCGCTATAAGCAACGGCACTAATTTCTGCATGAAGCGAGCTTCAGGCATGCTTGGCCGAACTAAATATTTCGGTGACGTTTTTATTATATGAGAGAATGCGTCATCTGCATCAGACAACTTGGTTAATGCCTGTGAAAATATGATTTGTGCCGACCCTAACGATTCTTGAATGCGATTTATACCTGCTGCGGTTAGTTTTTGCGGCCCTTCCCTTTGTTGCGCGACAGTCAGATGATTTCTTTGCTTCTCGACGTATTCACCCGCGAGCGCCACAAGCTCTCGTTGAAGCAACGCGTAAAGGTAAGCGGCAACAGCCCGCAATGTTATATAGGTATAGGTGTCAAGGTTATTGTTCGCGACAACCTTTGCTGACCTATGCGGAGCAAAACCAAAGGCGCGCCCGATTTGGACATGGGGCAATTTATTTGTCGCTGTTATATTATTTGAAGCAGATAAGAAGGATGCATCCTCTTCAATAGGAAGGTCCTCTATTCCAATGCTTGCCTTTACGGCCATTTTTACAGCGGCAGGCAGAGTGATAGCCTCTGCTGGCTGGATAAATTGCCACTCGCTTTTGTTACAAATTGCACAAATAACCAGCAAAGAAAGAAGATATTTATTCATGAGGCACCTACGCCACCCCACTAACGGATTAGATACAAACCAAGAAAAAAATCATGCTTGCAATTCTCAAAATTATTCCATTACCGAGCAGAGAAGAACACAACATAGTCCCTACCATTCGAGAATTGCTATGCAAGATGCGGGACAAAAATGCCAACCACAAAAAATTATTCCATATAAGTATGTATTAAAGCTAAAATTAAAGTATTTTTTATATTTAAAGTAAAAAATTAATAAATATTGTATATTTTTGAATATATTTATAATAATAGATGATTAAATAAAATTTTTTATGATACGGTTATTCCATATTTTTTCTGTCAATATGATCGTATTTATAAATAATAGGCAATATTATTCACATTTAGTGCAGAATATGCCTATCTTATCTAACTCCGGATGCTTGAAAGTGATATGGAGATACCACCGGAAAAAGGCCACGCATGATAGGTCGACGCGCTGATAAGTGAACTTGTATAACTTTAAAGAGAGTGGTTAAAAAAACCTAAAAATTAAAATGCAAATCCTCAATATATTTGAAAGCAGCGAAAGAATACATTCCTCGATGCGGAATGCCGTTATCGATTTTTCAAAAATGACCACTAGCATTGTAGCTTTGGTGACGGATCAGGTCCGAAATGGAGAAAAAGTTATTGGCTATGGCTTCGGCTCCAATGGACGGTATGCTCAAGGAGGTATCCTTCGCGAACGTCTCATCCCTCGCATACTAGAAACGCCACCAAAAGACTTATTGGATGATCGAGAAATTCTCGATCCCCTGAAAATACATTCAACAATGCTGGCAAATGAAAAGCCCGGCGGTCATGGAGATCGTGCAGTTGCAGCAGCAGTAATTGACATGGCCGTTTGGGACGCCGTTGCGAAAATTGAAGAAAAACCGCTTTGGAGGCTGCTTTCCGAAAAGTTTAATAACGGAAAATTTGACGAGGAAGTCTTGGTTTATCCTGGTGGTGGATATTATTATGACGGTCGCGAAATTGATGGCCTCTGTGAGGAAATGCAACGCTATCTGGACTTGGGATACCGAATAGTGAAGATGAAAATCGGAGGTGCCAGCCTTTCAAAAGACATGGCACGTATCGAGGCCGTTCTCAAAATATTAGGGGATAAAGGGGAAAATTTAGCAGTAGACGCTAACGGTAAATTTGGACTTGCTGAAGCGCTTGAATATGCAAAAGAAATGGAGCCACTAGGCCTTGCATGGTATGAAGAGCCTGGGGATCCTTTAGATTACGAACTGCATAGAGCGCTAATATCCCAATATGATGGTCCTATCGCGATTGGGGAGAACTCTCTTTCTCATCAAGACTTGGTCAATTTTGCTCTATACGGCGGCTTGCGTCCAAATTCTGACTGGATTCAGATGGACCCAGCACTAGGGTATGGCCTCACTGAATACCTTCATACGATCAATATATTAAAACCACTAGGCTGGACAAAAAAACACCATGTGCCGCACGGAGGACATCAACTAGGCCTCAGTGTAGCGGCCGGCTTGCAATTAGGGGGCACAGAATCTTATCCACTCGTATTCAAACCCTTCGGAGGATTCGCTGATAACGCATTAATTGAACATGGCTTGACCAAAGTACCTGAAGTGCCTGGAATAGGTATCGAGTTAAAGTCAGAATTATTCAGTCTATTTCGTCGCCTAACACAAGGGGGGTAAGCTTATGGCAGAAATTGTGATCACAGAATTTGTCGATGATGCAACAGTTCAGAACTTGTCTCAAGATTACCAAGTGCACTTTGATCCAACACTTGTAGACCAACAACAAAACTTGCCAATTTTGCTTCAAGATTGCCGCGCATTAATTGTGCGAAATCGCACACAGGTCACCTCCAAATTATTGAAGTCTGGACCCAACATTAAGGTTATTGGGCGCCTCGGAGTGGGTCTCGACAACATTGATACCGAAGCATGTCAGGAGCAAGGTATCGAAGTTTGCCCTGCCGTCGGAGCTAATTCCATCTCAGTTGCTGAATACTCAATAGCTGCAATGCTAATACTCCTAAAACGTGGTATTTTTGATGTGA
>PBCW01000005.1 GCA_002718015.1 Rhodospirillaceae bacterium | reverse complement strand
GGTCCTAACATTGCTGAAGAGTTCCAAGATTTGGTAGAAAATTATATCAAAAATCGTTTCGCCGATAAAAGTAATAACGATGCTGAGATAGCAAGTCGTCCAGCAGCTGAATAGATAGGTGATTTAGTCTACTAAGCTGATAGTATTCTCTACCGTTATCGTGCCATCATTTAGTATTTCACACCGAACACCGCCTTTGTCCCATAGGGCGTCCTTCAACCCAGCTTGCTTGAGTTTGCCCTCAAGGTACCCGCACGGCTGGCAAAGCCTATGCACCTTAAGTTCTACATTGCCGATTGAGATAATTTTTCCGACAAGAGAATTTAGGCGTATTCCTTGAGAAATAACATTTCTGCGACATTGCTCCGCTAAGCAGCTGATGTCTGGAAAATGTTTGAGCGCCTCTAATGCTTCATTTTCGATAATAGTTAATTGCCTTCCCGGCTCAGGTTTTTTTGAAAACGTGCCCGTTCCTAGTGCATAACGATCTCCCTCTATTCCTTCACCAGCGAGGCAGGATAAATGATCTGCTGGGATCATTTTGTCCCCTCCATAAGGAGTCGTGAAGAGAGAGACAACTTTGCCGTTGATCATTTCAAAAGGTATCCTTTCTATTGATCACTTGGATTTAGCGCTTTTCAGTAAATCGCGAAGTGGAATGTCATCATCCTCAAGTTCAGATTCTGAAAACGGCAGTTGTGCGCTAATCATTCTACGTGCCACTCGCATATCCCGTGGACGGTTGATCGACAATGCAGACCGGATCAGGCCGCCCTCGACCTGGAATCCTGTGCAATCCCGTCTGTTGATGTCCCCCCGAATTATGAAATTATTCCATTTTTCTGTAAAACCAGCAATCTGCAGGTTTACATCAAATTGATCTGTCCACATCCATGGTACTTTATTATAAGCCTTGAGGTCACTGCACATAGTACGCGCTGCTGCCAATGCCTGATCCTGGGCGTTCAGCCATGCCTCAAGTCTAATGTGACGCTTAAGCATTGGGTTGAAATGGTTTGTATTGTCTCCGGCTGCAAAAATATATGGATTTGAAGTGCGCGCGTACTCGTCCACCACGATGCCATTATCTATTTTTAACTCGGCGCTTTCAGCTAGATTAGTTTCCGGTAAAATACCAATGCCAACTATTACGGCATCAGCTTTTATTGTTTCTCCGGAAATTGTCGCGACTTCATGCACTTCATTTTTGCCAAGAAACTTCTTAACACTTTGGTTCAATCTCACTGAGATTTGATTTTCCGCATGAAGTTTTAAAAAAACATCTGATGCTTCGGCTGGGAGGGACCGCCCCATTAATCTTGAGTTGGCTTCCAATACGATAACTTCTGCCCCTCTCATGCGGGCACTGGCGGCAACCTCAAGTCCAATGAACCCTCCACCCACAACCAATATCTGTGCGCCTTTGTTGAGATTGGCTTCTATCGCGCGGCTATCTTCAATAGTCCTTAATGTTAGTATGTTTTCTAATTCTGAGCCGGGGATATCAAGTGTTTGCGGACGACCACCAGTGGTGAGTAACAGTTTGTCATAATGGATTGATTCACCATTATTCAAAAGAATAAGTTTTGTCTCAGCATCGATGGACACAGCGGTCTTTTTGAGCAAAATGTCAATATTCAGGTCGTTGTAATAATCGGCATCACGGATTAATTGAAAATCACTGTCGTTCGGTGAATGCAATAAATCTTTTGAAAGGGGGGGGCGTTCGTAGGGTAATGTTGCCTCGTCTCCGATTAATGTTACACGTCCTTCATGGCCGAAGTTTCGGAGTGATTGCACTGCCACTCCCCCAGCATGACCAGCTCCTATGACTACAAAATGCTCCTCTTTTGACATATTAATTTAATCCTCTAAACGCCGAGATTATGTCTGTTGAATGAATTAACGGAATGTGTAGCGTACTCTCGCAGGCAAAAATAACGAAAAAAAACACCAATGAATAGGAAGTTTCTAAAACACTACTCTGAATACCTTTTATCAATTTAACGCTGTACGAATATCAACTAAAACTACGCTACCATCAATAACTTCGAGTACTGCTTTTTTGAGTGTAGGCGCTATTTCTGTTGGTTTGTTAATTGGGCCGTGCGCTTTAGCTCCGTAGGCACGCGCAACCATGGCATAGTCGACATCTGGCTCGATCATTTTTTGACCTATCCACGCATTCTCCTCCGGGCGTTTTCGTTCGTGAGCAAGTTTACGTTGATGCTCCTCGTCATTTCCAAAAGAAGTATTGTTATGAAGTATGATTAAAGCCGGAATGTTATAGTGGGCAGCTGTCCAAAGTGCTGCAGGATTCATTGTAAAATCCCCATCCCCCATGATCGCGACGGTAAATTTCCCCATGTCACGGGCGGCGAGAGCGGAACCTACAATTCCACCGGGACCATAACCAACCCCTCCACCCGCATTATTGCCAAGGTAACGAGCGCAACCATCAAACTGCCAAATTCCCTCATACCAACTGCGATAGTTACGGTTTGCAAGAATATAATCTGTATCTTTCACGGCGTTATACACTTCATAAATTAATCGTGGCACTGAAATGGGGTCGTTATCAAAATTATCTTCTAAAATCTTCCTTTGTAGCGAACGGAGCGCCTTATGGCGTTCTGCCAGAGATTCGGAACGCATTTTAGCTGTATTGATCCAACGCTCATCGTGAGTTGCCCTCGTTTTAAGCTCGTCAAGTAATTGCTTTAAACCGTAGATAGGGTCAGCGCATAAGTGTACATCAACTGGTGGTAAGGCACCTCCTATTGCAGCCCACTTATCTATCGAAAAATCATTTAGTGATAGGTCTATAATCTTTTTATTTTGTCCGTCGGATTCAGAAAGTATTATTCCGTACCCACCCCCGCGAGCAGCGCCATAATTCCCAAGCATATCGGCGATATCTTGGTTGTCTATGACCAGTATTAAATCAGCTTCACTTCGAACTTTAGTCTCCTTACTAGCACCAAACCCTCCTGTCATATTTTGTGGGTGATTTGTGGCTAAATTGACTACGTCTTTGCCTTCTTGAAAAGCGGAACCTGTAATTTCTACCAACTCTTTCAAAATATCGGTGGTGCCTGGTAAACGTCCACAACGTCCGCCCAATACCAAAGGCTTATTTGCTTGAATGAAAAGGTCGGCGGCTGCTTGTATGCTTCTTTCTGGTGCTGCAATAGGAGGAATATCAGAGAAGCGTGGGGATGTCATATTTGGCATCTCGAGATCTTCATCGATCGTTGCCTCTTGCAATCCAGTATCTAGCGACAAATAACTAAGTCCCATTGGGGCTGTGCAAGCTAATCGATAGGCTTTTGCAAGTGAATTGAGGACTGCTTGTTGGGTGGGAGGCTCGTCAGTCCATTTGGTATAGGGTTGCATAATTTGTGATTGATTATTCGCGCTATGGAGCCAGTCAATAAAGCGTCTTTCAGCCGGATCCATTGGCCCAGAGCCGCCAATGACGATCATCGGAATTCGATCGGCAAAGGCATTCCAAAATGACATAATGGCATGCTGAAGCCCCACTAAATTGTGAAGTATTACGCAAGCAGGCCTGTTAGTAACCTTTGCGTAGCCATGTGCCATAGAAACAGCAATTTCTTCATGCGGGCAAAGAATCATCTCTGGATTTTTATTGCTGCCGTAGTTCACCAACGAATCATGGAGGCCACGAAAGGTTGAGCCGGGGGTTAACGTAACGTAATCAAAACCCATCTCACCAAGCATATCTGCCATTACGTCAGAACCGTATTGGGGGGCTATTTTTTTGTCTGGCAAATTGGTGGGGATTTCGGAAGGGCGTTTCTTCATGTTAAAAATCTTTCTTTCATTTTTATTATTTTAATCAAATTCATCAGAGCGTATGGGTGTTTCTGGAAGAGAATTCGTTGTTATTCTCTGTTTAGTTATTTCACCATTTTTGAGATAATGACCATCAGCTGCTCGTTTAGCGGCTTGGTCCCAATTATCGCTCCAATCACCTAGCGTATATCCGTGCCAGGGGCTCTCCGGTTTTAGTGAAGGTAAGCCTAGCCTCTCCCATAAACCTAGGGCATTTTCCATATACTCTTTTTTTGGTAGGGCTAAAGGCGGTAACGGCCCCTTCATGGTAGCATCTATCAATAAAGCAGAGTCTTCTGATACTGATCGTGGCACGCGTGGCCCCTGTCCGTGGCTGCGATTATCCAAAATATGGCAATCAACAGCAGGATTACAGCGGTAACCCATTGCCCAAAAAACTGCGTCACCGTTCTCGGGGTCAATATCATCATTGATAGCTATAATGAATTTCCCTACACCACTTTGAAGCGCAGCACAGCCATAAAGAGCTCGCCAAATCTCAGTTGATGGCGCCTCACGCTCCATTTGTACAAACATTATTTTCCGGAGATTGGTTAATGGCTCGTGAAGCGAAACCTTAATAACTCCATTTATTCCTAAATTATTTTTTAAATGATTAAGAAATAATGGCTCATAGGCAAGACGCTTTATCACTGAGCTTTCACTAGGTGTGACCTGACTAATAATTGAGGGAATAACAGCGTTACGGCGCCGAGTAATAGCAGTCACTTGCATCGTCATATTGTAGGATTCGAGCGCAACATATCCCGCGCTTTCGCCAAAAGGCGCTTCTGGTTCGACATACTCGGTGGATATGAGACCTTCAACCACTAATTCTGACTCCGCAGGAACGTTTAAGTCAATTGTTTTACATTTTGTGATGTTAATAGGTCCTCCAACAAGACCTCCAGCAATATCTATCTCATCAATGCCCATTTGTAATTTTTGTGGTGACATAAAATTGACAGCGGGTGGGCACCCCACAACGATAGCGCAAGGCATCGGGTTTTCCCGCTCTTTCCATTTTTTCCAATGGACATATCCTTCTGCCCCGCCTGGCCTAACAACCATCCGTACTGCCAATCGGTCAGAGGCTTTCAGGCCTGCGCGATAGGTGCCCATATTCTGTATGCCAGTTATAGGATCCCTTGTAATGCAGTTAGTTGCAGTTAGATAGGGAGCGCAGTCAAATCCCGGCGTGGAAATGGGTATGGGCAGTGCGTCTAGGCCGCAACCAACGCCAACTAGATCGTTGCCGGCCGACACAATTTCATGGCAAGGCGCATTTTCTATTAAACGGGGTTTCACCGGATTGGAAATTGCCCGTCCCCATTTTTCGCCCACTTCATCAAGTTCACAACCCAATCCAATTCTGTATATCTCTGGATTTGTGGCCAGGGCTCCAACAACCACTGGGAGATCATACTTCCTTCCTAAGCTATCGATNATGTTAGTAAANAGNAATGCCTTGCGNTCAGCTTCAGCAATACCNCCCCNAAATTGCCAACGNACCAGCGGATGCATCTCTGTGTCTTTATTNATAGGATCGTTAATTTCGATAAGTAAGTTCGATGCCCGNAGCTCTTTGATATGNTCGTGCAAGTCTGGGTAATTGCGTTGGCTCATTCTATCTCCCTGCAAGANTGTGACGCTNCTATATTCGGTATGATATACACCTATTACTTGCNGTTCCTANAAGNTTTCAGCNGATCTCANNGGTNGNGGCTAATCGATTTCAGGACGAAGCTNACGAAGCGGTGTTCCNGGTTTTAGACCNCTCTCAATTTGTTGTGCAGTNAGCCTACCATTTTCCGCATAATTACNTTCGGCAGCNCGCCGAGCCATTTGTTCCCATCGGTCATTCCAGTCACCGAGATTNGGTCCANACCATGGCATTTCGGGGNTGAGGGTAGGNAATTCTAGTTCNTTCCANATCTCCGCNGCTTTTTCCATAAATNGGCGCGTTGGGAGCGCTAANGGTGGCATNACCTCTCCCTCCATGGTCGCGTCAATAAGTAGGCTTGAGCCTGAAGAANATTCGNAAATTTCNGCGCCTGACGACTGTGTTGCNTCTCCATATGNTATAATAGTGGAATCTAGCGCTGGATTACACCGGTAAGCAAGGGCCCAAAAGATTGAGTCAGNGTTGNAAGGGTCGATATCATCGTCGACTGCNACAACAAGCTTNATNNTNGTATTTCGGAAATTAGCNGTGCCATTGAGAGCTCGCCATATTTCGGAGCGCANTGAACCACGTTCCATAGTTANTANTATANAATNTGGTGTCGAAGGCTCTGNCCCTCCTACAGNAATTTTCTTTNTACCTTGAATGCCNAAATTATCTTGCAAGTGCGAAAGAATAACTGTNTCCCTTGCTTTTCTANTATTCAGGGATTGTCGAGATGGAATTGTGNGATTGGCCAATGTTGATTTANTGGTAGCATCAATNAGCATCGTAGAATCTGTANTACGACNACTCTTTGGTCCATGGCCTCCAGCTCGATGTTTCAATACGTGAATATCCTGTATTGGGTTTGCACGTTGAGTGATTGACCACAAAATTTCATTGCCGTTGAGCGGATTGATATCTTCGCTAACCGCNANCACATACTTTCCACAATCGGCACGNAAATTAGATATTCCATAAAGAGCTCGCCAAATCTCNGTNGTNTTTGCTTNGCGCGTCATTCGGATGAAAGTAACCTTGCGTAAATTTGTCAAAGGTTCGTGCAGTGTAACGTTNTCGATTCCTTGTATNCCAAGATNATCCCTTAGGTGAGCCAGAAACATTGGTTCATAGGCAACCCGTTTAATTACTGAACTTTCACTNGGAGTTACCTGGCTAATTATCGAGGCTANNACTGGTTTTGTCTTNGAAGTGATTGCTGTCACGTGCATCTGCATGTTGAATTCTTCAAGCGCGATATGGCCATGGCTCTCACCAAATGGNGCTTCTGGCTCTAAGTAGTCGGTCTCCACAAATCCTTCTATGACTAATTCNGCNTCGGCGGGTACGGTAAGNTCCACNGTTTTGCATNTNACAATNTGGATAGGTTCTCCCGCTAAACCTCCNGCGACGTNCATTTCATCCATATTTTTAGGTAATTTTTGAGGCCCAGTAAAANCCACGTGTGGTGGNGCACCTATAACAAAAGCACAGGGCATTTTTTTACCGAGTTCTCTGTATTTGCACCAGTGTTCGTAACCACCAGCACCNCCAGTCCGACTGGCCATNCGAACACAAAGTCGATTGGATGATTTTAATCCAGCTCGATAGGTGCCCATATTCTGCACCCCCGTTTCTGGGTCCTTAGTTGTNCAATTGGTTGCGGTGAAATAGGGNGCGCAATCATAACCTGGCGTCGAAATAGGTATCGGAAGTGCGTCAAGCCCTTTTCCTTCCCCAACTAGTTCATCTTCTTTCCAAATAGTTTCCTGACATGGAGCAACGNTAACTTCTNTTGGGGGTATTGGATTTGCAATGGCTTGTTCCCAATGTTTCCCTATCGCATCCAATTCGANATCCATACCAATCCGATAAACTTCCGGCGTAGTCGCTAAAGCACCCACCACAACCGGCATGTCGTATCTTCTACCTTTNCTGTCGACAACATTTTCGAAAAACCATGNTTTNCGCTCACATTCGGGNACNCCTCCTCTNAATTGCCAACGNACTAACGGGTGCAGCTCCGTGTCTTTGTTTATTGGNCGNCTAATTTTGCGCAGCAAGCCGGCACTCTCTAATTTTATTAAATGGTCTTGAAAATCGCTGTACGTGCGCTNAATCATAAATCCGTCCTATNTGTTGGACTCTGGAATTCCGTCCCAGCTNATNTCTTCATTAGGCTCCTCATCTCCAACACCGGGATTGCCAATGTCGAGNGTGCGNACCTCTGTATTCATNTCGACATCATTGCGCCGATATTTCGCNATAATNTCACCTGTTTTCCAATAATCACTCCGTACGGCCCGACGGGCCATGATATCCAGTTCGGCATTCCATTCGCCAAGGTCATAGCCATACCACGGACGCTCTGGTTTTATCTCGGGTAAACCCAATTCATTCCAAATCTCTGCCGCTTTTTCCATGTATTGACGTTTCGGCAGGGCAACTGGTGGCAAGTCTTCTTTCAAAGTAGCGTCAATNAATACGGCNGAGTCCTCAGAGTCGATCATGCTNCGAGGGCCATGGCCCTCNTGTTTATGAGGCAACATATGAGTGTCCCNATGGGGTTTACAGCGATATGACATTGCCCAAAAAATNGCATTTGCATCATCAGGGTCGATGTCCTCGTCTATGGCGACAACCCATTTTCCTTCTGCCATTCGGTGTGCGGCAGTGGCATAAAGTGCTCGCCAAACTTCCGTTCGAGCTGCTCCNTTTTTCATTATTATCAAAATCAACTTGTGAAGGGACGTCAATGGCTCGTGCGTCGAGACTTTTACAAGACCTTGTATGCCAACAGCGTCTCGNAGGTGACCTAATAGTTTTGCCTCGTANGCTGGCCGTTTAATAGTAGCTGATTCACTNGGTGTTACCTGGCTGACCCAAGAAGTAATCACNGCATTCTTCTTACGCGTNATTGCTGTAACATCCATAAATCCATTNTATTCTTGNAAATTGACATGTCCGTGNCTTTCACCAAANGGAGCCTCCGGCTCAAGCCATTCGGTNCTAATNAAACCNTCCACAACTACTTCNGCNTCGGCTGGTACGAGTAGGTCNATCGTCTTTGCCTTCACCATATGTAACGGTGCATTTACNAGNCCGCCGGAAACATGATGCTCATCAAGTCCATGAGGCAGCTTTTGTACNGAGGTAAATGACACAATTGGNGGACANCCGAGGACNACGGCACAAGGCATAGGCTCACCGAGCTCTTTCCATTCGAGCCAATGCAAATACCCGCCTGTATGATGCTCAATTGAGGGGTTAAAACCTAATCGGTCTGGTGCTTTAAGTTGCGCGCGATAATTGCCATTATTGTAAGTNCCATCAACGGGACTNTTTGTAATGAAGTGTGATGAAGACATATATGGAGCATTGTCCCAACCGGGGGTTGATATTGGGACCGGTATGGAATCTAATCCATGNCCGGCCAAAAGTTGTTCACCAACAAATACTTGTTCGTGGCAAGGCGCATCATTTGATTCTAAAATGANTGGCGGAACCGGATTATTCATTGCATTNATCCACGTGGGNCCTATCTCNTCNATNTCACAACCCATGCCAGTTTTATAAATTTGTCTGCTNCCCGCCAGGCCGCAAACNAGAACTGGAANATCAAATTTANGGCCTTTACTGTCTACAACNTTAGTAAACAGCCACGCTTTCCGNTCCTTATCGCTAATGCCTCCCCTAAACTGCCAGCGTACTAANGGGTGCATTTCGGTGTCTTTATTGATTTCTCTATCAACCTCAATGAGAAGGTCAGCCGAACGTAATGCCTCTATGTGATCGTGCAGGTCGGGATACTGACGTTTTGCACTCATTTTGAATTNCCCCCATACTCGCTGAAATTATCTCGAGCCTCTAACTAAAACTCGTACAATATCGGTCAAACTGGTTCAATCTCAAACTGTTTAAGCTGTGAAAATGTTTGCATTGACGCAGGGCAGTCAAAACGTCAATGTCTTTATCCGATTGGCGAGGGTTGAACAAATGAAAGCTGCAGCATTTGATTATATCAGGCCGGACACACTCGAAGCAGTGTTGGAGNCGTTGGATCGTNCAGGCGATGANGGTCGCATNATAGCTGGCGGGCAAACTTTGGTTCCAATGATGGCGATGCGTTTGGTCAAANCAGAATTATTNATCGACATTAATCATATCCAAACGTTAGCAGGTATAGATACGNCTGCCGAAAGTCTGTCAATCAGGGCTTGCACNCGGCAGGCCGAGGCTGCNGCGTCTAAAGAGATNATTAATAACTTACCTCTTCTCGCAAAAGCGTTNGAGCATGTCGGTCATACCCAAACNCGAAATCGTGGAACGGTCGGTGGAAGNNTAGCCAATGCGGACCCTTCGGCAGAAATACCAATTGTGGCNCGTTGTTTGGATGCAAAGATCACAGCACTCANAAAAGGCAGTAAAAGGCAAATTTGTGCGGGCAATTTTTTTNATTCTGCTATGGATACAGCATTAGAGGATACCGAGTGTCTCACTGANATTCGATTTCCGATTTGGAGTGANGAAGTCGTTGGGAGTGGGTTCCATGAGGTGAGTATNCGNAAT
Organism: Rhodospirillaceae bacterium; assembly: GCA_002718015.1. GTDB lineage: Bacteria > Pseudomonadota > Alphaproteobacteria > UBA8366 > UBA8366 > UBA8366. The sequence goes on along the minus strand of PBCW01000005.1, from coordinate 15,695 downwards.
AGCGATTATGCACTNGTTGCAGTAGCGGCTCAGCTAGCAACGGATTTTGGGGGCATATGCACTCGTGCAGCCGTTGCTNTAGGCGGCTGTGCTCCTGCTGCAGTAAAGATNGATGCGGTNGGAAAAGCACTTGTGGGCAGACCTCTTTCTGATACCGCCTTNGATGAGGCATGCGGTTTAGTGGTAGAAGCACTTGACCCTGATACTGATGTTCANGCTACTGCTGAATATCGAAAACGCGTTGCGGGACGNNTTGTTCGCAGAGTATTNNAGGAGGCAAGAGCNGAGGTTTATGAGGCAAGGAATGAGTGAANAGTATTTAAAAAAAATAAACGTAACGGTAAATGGNATATNTCAAGTCGCTCAGATTCCACCCCGTATGACGCTTCTTGACTTTCTTCGCGATGAGCTNGACCTTACTGGNNGCCATGCGGGTTGCGAGCATGGCGTCTGTGGCGCGTGTTCGGTCATNNACGATGGCGCTCCGGTGCGCTCATGTTTGATGTATGCCGTTCAGGCAGATGGCTGCAAAGTAACTACTGTTGAGGGCCTTGCCCACGCGGATGGCACATTAAGCATACTACAAGATTGTTTTTGTGAAACTCATGCCATGCAATGCGGATATTGTACTCCTGGTATGCTTATAGCAGGTCATTCCCTGCTCCAAGAGAACTCTAGCCCCAGCGAGATGCAAATAGTTCAGGCTATAGGAGGTAACATCTGTAGGTGCACAGGTTACAGACAGATTATTGAAGCAATTGCACTTGCTGCGAGCCGTCTTAAGGAGGCATCGTGACCGAGTATCGTTACGTAAGTAAACCGCGGAGGACAAAAGAAGACCGCCGTTTCGTGACGGGACAAGGAAGTTTTGTAGGCGACATAAAATGCCGTGCAATGAAGCACGTTGCTTTGGTAATGAGCCCGTTTCCTTCAGCCGAGATCAAGTCTATTGATGCGTCGGAGGCGTTAGCTCTTGATGGCGTGCATTATGTATTGACGGGAACAGAATTGGAGAATGCGACCAATTCACTGATGTCAGGCCTAGATTTGCCGAACTATCAACGTTACCCACTTGCCTCAAAGGTAACACGCTATGCTGGGGAGTGGGTAGCCGCTGTTGTTGCCGATAGTCGCTATATTGCTGAAGATGCTGCAGAATTAGTTTATGTGGATTATGAGGCATTGGATTTCGTTGTGGATCCAGAAGAAGCTACCAAGCCGGGAGCGCCAATAGTTCATCCTGAGATCGGTGGAAATATTTTTTTTCAGCGAAAGTTTGAATGGGGCGCTGTTGATGATGATTTTTCATCAGCTGATCACACTATAAGTTATAGAGCCCGTTGGAGCCGTAATTCAACCGTGCCAATTGAGACATTTGGTGTAGTAGCTCAATGGAATTCTGCAGAAGAACTACTTGATGTCTGGGCTTCAATCCAAATGCCGAAGTATCAAGAGCAGATTGGTAATGCTCTAAAACTTTCATCCAATAATGTTCGCGTTCACTATGATGTTGACGTAGGAGGAAGCTACGGGGTCAAGCGCGGTATAAAGCATTCAGTTTTAGTAGGGTATCTCTCTATAAAACTGGGCTATCCTGTGCGGTTGATAGAGGATAGGCTTGAAAACATGATTGGCGGAGATGCTCACGGGCCAGACCGCATTTTTGATGTTGATATGGCTTTCGACGGCGAAGGACTTATCAAGTCTATGCGGATGCGTGCACTGGATGATGCTGGCGCGTCTCCTGGACGTGCCCCTCTTCAACTAGGAAAACCGGTTACCGCCATAGTTGGTCCTTATCGGATTCGCAGTGTCGAATATGAAGCTATCTCTGTAAGTACACACAAGACAACACAAGAGGCCGTGCGAGGATTTGGTCAGTCGCCGACAAATTTTGCAATTGAGGCTGGAATTGACAAAGTGGCACGTTTTCTAAATTTAGATCGATTTGAAATCCGGCGCAGAAATTTCATTGAAAAGGATGAATTTCCTTATGAAATACCTAGCGGTACGTCGTACGATAGTGGCGACTATCATATTGTTCTGAGTAAAACCGAGAAGCTAGCAAATATAAGCTCGTTATTAGCAAAACGCGATCAAATCCGAGCAGAGGGAAAGTTTGCAGGAATTGGAATCGCCACTTGTCTTGAGCCATCTGGGGGAAATGCAGGATTTGAGCCGCTTTTTAACGAAAAAAACCCGACAACGACTTGGATGGAAAGCTGTCAAGTTAAGATTGATCTCAACGGTTCTATCACAGGTATTATTGCGACCACATCGGCAGGGCAGGGGCATGAGTCTTTAGTTTCCACGGTTATTGGTGAGGTATTACAGCGCGATCCGGACTCTATTAGAATAACGCGCACGGATTCGCTAGCAAGTTTGCCAAGCAATAGTCCGGTTGGAAGTAGGATGGCAATAATGTTGGGTGGTGCGGCACAAGGTGCGTCAGAGAAGATTAGGAAGCAACTTATTCGTATAGGGGCACACAATCTTCAAATGCCAGTTGATCAATTGGAGTATCGAAATGGGGATGTCGTAATAATAAAAGAGCCAAATAACAAAATTGAATGGTGCGAACTAATTGAAATAGCACATCGCAGATATCACGACTTGCCAAATGATATGGAGCCAGGTTTGCAAGCACGTCACGTCTGGGAAGTGCCGACTGGTGGTTCAATGCCTACTTCGGACGGAAAAGTGCAAATGTATCCTTGTTACTCCTTCGAGGCACACATTCCGCTTGTCTCCATCGATCCACTTACTGGTCAGGTAACGATTCACGACTACTACATTGGGCATGATTGTGGCACTCAAATAAATCCGCACATTGTCCATGGTATGACCTATGGAGGCATCGCGCACGGGATAGGCGCAGCACTTTACGAAAAATTTGAATACAACGATGACGGCCAATTATTGGCGGGTACATTCATGGATTACTTGTTGCCTTCTGCCCACGAAATTCCGAAAGTAAAAATGGTTGACCATTGCACACCCTCTCCCCTCACTCCTATGGGTCAGAAGGGTAGCGGGGAAGGCGGGTACTTGGGGGCTCCGGCAGCTATAGCAAGCGCAGTTAATGATGCTCTAGAACCGTTAGGCAGTGAAATTTTGACACTACCAATGCGAGTGCAGGATATTGAAGAGGTTTTATGTGACGCCATCTAAACTCGATAAAATCGATAGTGTTCAAATGACGCATTCCTTTTGGAACTTTTCTCTGGAGGTGTATTCCAAGAAAGGAGTTTCAGATTTTTGTATTGCGCTTCAAGAAAGTCACGGAATAGATGTTAATATTCTTTTATTTTGTTGCTGGGCGGCGTCGGTGGGGCACCCCGTATTATCTAAGCATGAGATAGCATTATTATGTAGGAGTGNCGCAGAGTGGAACCAAGATATAATTCAAAAGCTACGAAATGTCCGNAAGAGTCTTAAAATCAAAAANTACNAATGCAATGAAGAAGAGGTGCGAGATNTACAAAGTCNAATTCTGGAAGTTGAAATAAAGGCAGAACAGANTGAGCAATTTAAATTGATGCGTACGATTGCAGTGCTTGAAGATCAAAGCGTACCTGAGATACAGCGAATNAATAATGCATTAGAAAATATAACGTTATATTTTTCTCTGCCTGAATTATCTGCAGCTTGCTACACTACAGAGTTGTGCAATCTTTTAGGGGGCGTATTTCCGAAGGCCTCCAAAACGAATATCAAGTTGGCTTTAGAATAAACCTTACTTTTTATTTTGAATCAGTATCCTTCCATCGATGAACAATGTCTGTTTCAATTCCAAATTGATCGAGTGCCCGTCCTACTGTCTGATTTATAATGTCATTTATACTAGCAGGACGATGATAAAAGGCAGGGACCGGAGGCATTACAAGACATCCAAATTGCGCGGCCTTTACCATTAACTTCAAATGCCCTTGGTGAAGTGGTGTTTCCCGAACCATAAGCCCTACTTTGCGACCCTCCTTTAGGCAAACATCTGCAGCACGTGTTATTAGATTGTCGCTAAAACAATTTGCGATACCTGCGAGTGTTTTGATAGAGCATGGCGCAATAATAATACCTTCAGTTCTGAAAGAACCCGATGAAATAGATGCTCCTATATCCTTAAAGCTATGCACTATATCAGCCAAATTCCGCACATCATCTAAAGCGTAATCTGTCTCCGCAGCTATCGTCTGTGCCGCTGAGGGTGATAAAATAAGATGAGTTTCGATATTTGTGTTTTCTTTAAGGCATTCTAATATTCGGATACCGTAGATTGGGCCCGAAGCTCCAGAAATTCCGACGATTATGCGTTTGACGTCGATCATAGCTCACCTTAGTTGATTTGCAGACAAGGTACCGCGTAGCCTACAACTACATTATTAAAAATCCGAGAAGATTCTTATCATCTATTAGTAAGCTCAGATATCGTTCCCAATACCCCTCTTTTTCTTATCTGGCATCTCGTGGGGGTATTTCCGCTTAATTATGATATCGCCATTTTTATTCAGAACCGGTAGTTCGTATTGAGGAATATGTTCTATCATCAGCCGCAGAGCCTGCATCAAATTTTTTATGCCTTCATGCGCTAGTTCCTGTGCTTTGTCTTTTGGTGTTTGTGCGTCAACGCCTGTTGGATATGTTGTTAAAGATAGGACTACGAGACATAAAATTATGAATTTCATTGCAAATCACTTAATGCTGTTCAAGAGTGGTCGTATATTTCAGCGTATATATTGTTTAAACAAGCTCTTTTCTTGAATCTACGATTATAATTCGTGTAAGAGGAAATTTAAGTTTGAGTAAAAACGAAAAAACAGTTGCCGTTGCTGGTTTAGGCGCAATCGGCATGAGAGTAGCTAAAGCATTAGATGCTGGTATTGACGGTCTTTCCTTATCCGCGGTTTCAACACGTGATATAGAGAGCGGCGAAGATCGGGTCAGTCAGTTTTATAATCCCCCTAAGGTCACCCCGCTCGCCTCACTTGCAGAGTATGCTGATATAGTTGTTGAGTGCACACCAGCCGCAGTTTTTGATGATGTTGCAGGGCCCGCAGTAAATGCTGGTCGAATTTTTATACCCTGTTCTTGTGGCCAACTTATCGAACGGCAAGGGCTCATTGATCATGCAAAGTTGACCGGCGCACGCATCATCGTCCCAACGGGGGCGCTTGTTGGATTTGACGCTGTTCGAGCGGCAGCGGAAGGAAGAATAAGTGACATCCGTATAATCACTCGAAAGCCGCCAAAGGGGATTATGGGTGCACCATATATCGTTCAAAATAAAATTGATTTAACAAACGTAAAAGAACCTTTGCGAGTATTTGAAGGTAGTGTACGCGAGGCCGCTGCCGGATTCCCAGCCAATTTGAATGTTGCAGCCGCACTCAGTATGGCAGGTTCGGGACTTGATAAAACTCGAGTTGAGCTGTGGGCTGATCCAACAAAAGAAAGAAACGAGCATCTAATTATCGTGAATTCAGATTCCACTCGGTTTGAAATAAAAATTGAGGGTGTTCCATCACCTGAAAACCCCGCGACAGGTCTTCTTACACCNTTGAGTGTTATCGCCACGCTNAAAGGACTTGTCTCAACATTCCATGTTGGAAGCTAATATTTTATGCTNAGAAAACGAATACCCGCCACAAGACCTGCAATCCCAACTATAAAAAACCCCGTGGCATAACTATTCGNGTGTTCGATGAATAGCGTAAATATTGGAGGAATTANAACGAATGATCCAAATGCGTAGATTTGGCTGCCGGCGGTGACTTGTGCAGCCTTCCCATCCGGTGCAAGTTTTGAAACTTCTCCGAAGTATAAACCGACCCAGCCAAGATTGGCATTTCCCAAGATTATTCCAAGNAAACAGAGNAGNNAGAAAGATCCTTCCGCTGGAAAAGCTGCCAGAAGAAAAAAGCANATACCTGTANTAACTCCACACAATCCTAATATGGTCTTTGTCTTGATCACTCGGTCTGCAAGTATTCCAAGNTAAATTCTTGCTATAATACTTGTTCCGTGTGCTAGGCCAAAAATGAAGCCAGCCCACTGTAANTCGAGTTTTATTTCTTTGANAAGNTAAATNACTAAAAAAGAAACCACGCAGGCTTGGCAGCCTATCAGTATAAATGCTGCTAACGAGAGTTCCCTTATCGGACCTTTTTGAAAAACAATTTGGATAGGCTCCCAAGTATTTTCCTTTTGTCCTGCGCTATTANTATTGTGGCGTCGTGGTATTTGGTCGCGAAAGGGCCGAGTAATAAACGCCGCTAACGTCATTGCAGCGGCAATTATCAGCATGGCTGTTTGCCAACTGGTAAAAATCAATAATGTCGGGACTAAAAAACCGGCAAGAGTCCCGCCTATCGGTATACTTGTTTGTTTTAGTGAAAAGAGGAGGGGGCGCCACCTAGGTGTGGCTTGACGCATTATTAAAAAGGATCCTGCTGGATTCATTGGGCCATGAGCAAATCCAACCATTACTGCACTTATAACAAAGCTCCANGGCGTTGCGAGAGTAAATAAAGTCATACCGAGCGCNCCGANTAAAAGTGTTNCCTGGCAGCAGCGCACCGCACCAAANCGCTCCAATGGTGCACTAACAAAAAGTCCGAAGGTAAGAGCCGATAAGTAGCAGATAGCAGTGAATATACCAGTAAAACTCTCCGGTATCCCGTAGCTATTGCTGACTTCGTNGGGGGCATTTCCAAAAGCATTCATNGCCATAATGGTAAGGCTTTGAAAGAAAATGAGGGATANCACCGGAGCGGCAACATCTCGTTTTNAAANTTCTCGCATAATTCAAGAAGNGGCCTTAACTACTTTCCTTTAAAAACGGGCATACGTTTTTCGTTGAAGGCCTTAATTCCTTCNTGCCTATCTTCTGTTGGAACCATACGGTTATATGCCTCAATTTCAAATGCATAGCCATTCTTAAAGTCAAGTTGGGTTGCNACATTGAGTGCTTTNTTTGCCTGNCGTANTGAAATTGGAGCGTTCGATGATATTCGTTCTGCAGTTTTTAAAGCTAAATNTAAAAGCTCATTGGGGGCGCAGATTTTATTGAAAATACCCCATTCAAAGGCTTCTTTCGCTGTGCATGGAGAACCTGTTAAAAGGAATTCCTTAGCACGTCGTATGCCAACAGCTCTCGGTAGAAATTGTGTGCCGCCAGCCCCTGGCATTATCCCGAGCGTAACCTCCGTCAANGCTAACTTAGCGTTAGTNGAGCCATAAGCAAAATCGGAGCCTAGAATAAANTCACAGCCACCTCCATATGCTGCTCCATTGCAAGCGGCAATAACGGGTGANGGCACATCAATCATGGTGAGCACAGCTTGTTCAAATATAGCATGCTGATGCTGCCACTGAGCATCGGTCATGTTATTTCGTTCCTTAAGGTCACCGCCGGCGCAAAATGCCTTCTCACCTGCTCCAGTCAAAATGATACAGCGTACATCTTCTTGGTCGACATATAAATCACGCCACAGGTCCCGCAAATCTAATCCCATTTGCGTGTTTAATGCGTTCGCAAAAGAAGGACGGTTTAATTTGACAATCAAAACATGTTGTTTATGCCGGGTTATTTCTAAGGTTTCATAGTTTGTTCGCATTTATTTATAGTCTCCAAATATTTCATTATTATGTTCACCTATTTTCGGTGCTGTAGAACGAAATGGAGGCCGTTTTCCATCAAAGGATAATGGCATTCCCGTAAGCTTTATTGACTGATCTGGCGCCTCTTGAATCATTCCAAGAGCTTGCGTTTGTGAATGTTGGCCCATTTCTCCTGTATTCTGGATCGGTGCATTGGGCACACCTTTGTTATCAAGTACTGATTGCCAATGTGTTCGCGGTTTCTCAATCAATATATCTGTAATTAAAGAATTGAGAGCATCACGATTTTTTACCCGGTCAGGGTTTGTTTTGAATCGCGCATCTCTCGCCCAGCCTGGGCACCCCAGCGCAACACAAATTTTTTCGAACAAACGATTATTAGCGCCCGCAATAACTAAGAAGCCATCTTTACATTCATAAGCTTCGTAAGGAGCAATTGTTCTCATGCCAGAGCCATACCTGCTCGGCATTTCACCGCCCAAGTGATAAGCAGCCGTATGCGCTGTCATCCAAGCAATAGAGGTTTCGTAAAGTGATAAATCCACGACGCCTCCTTCTCCTGTTACATCACGCTCACGAAGCGCTGACATAATTCCAATGACAGACCACATGCCAGTACCCATGTCTATTATTGATGTGCCAACTCTGACGGGTGGCCTGCCTTCTTCTCCAGTAACACTCATTAATCCACCAAAAGCTTGCATTAACGGGTCATAGCCTGGCCGGTCCTTGTAGGGGCCGATGTGGCCAAAAGCACCAAAATTTGCATATATTAAACTTGGTTTTTTGAGGAGAAGGTCTCCCGGGCCCAAGCCTAACTCGACAGCTTTTCCTGGGCGCATGTTTTGAATGACTATATCTCCAGTTTGAACAATAGTATCCCGTAACCGCCTGCATTCAATTTCATCGCGTAAATTAACAGTAACTGATTTTTTGTCACGATTAAGCGCATGAAACATTGTCCCGGTGCCGTGCCAGAACGGTGGGCCCCAATGGCGTGCATCGTCCCCATCTAGCGGTTTTTCTACCTTGATAACTTCGGCTCCGAGCTGGGCCAAAACCCAAGCACCGTATGGCGCAGCAACGCTTGCACCCAATTCAAAAACGCGAATGCCGGAAAGCGGCGAACATGTTGTCACGCTGTGTCCTCCATTATGGGAATCAATAATCAAGTCTGTAGGGTAGGATTAGCGACAAGGTGATCATCCCGTCAACCGGGCAAGTTTGATTTGTTATGTGGATAGCTTGTTAAGTAATATGGTTTACGAGAATTCAAATACTTATTCTCTGCAACATTAGGGAATTTGGTTATGGCAAAAAAACCTGTGTGCTTGGATGCAGCGATCAAGGAATTCCATGCCGGCAATCTCGATGAGGCCAAACGGCTCACACAACAACTACTAAAATTTGATGCAAATAATGCTGAAGCATACCATTTGATGGGGGTCATCGCCCATCGCGCTGGTGATCTTGCAGATAGTCTTGGATTTATACAGCGGTCATCGGCAATAGAACCTGAAAATGCTGTTTATCTAAACACACAGGGATTTATTCTGCGGTTACTTGGACGTCATGGAGAGGCTATTCAACAACTCAAATTGGCAATTCAATTGAAGCCCAATTATTCAGATGCGTATAACAATTTGGGAATTGCGTTAGCCGATAGTAATAACATTGTCGACGCGGAAAAATTTTATAGAAAAGCATTGGAGTGTCGACCTGATTTCCCCGAAGCAATAAATAACCTTGGAAATATTCTATTCCGAGCAGGCAATCGTGCGGAGGCCCTTATTGCTTACAGCAACGCCGTAAAAGCCAAGCCTGACTATGCAGAAGCTTATTCAAATCTAGGCGATGCATTTGCGAGCCAAAACGACCTTAGAGAAGCTNCACAGAACTATCAAAAGGCAGTTGAAATTGCGCCAACGTGGGCAGANNCTTTTTACAAGCTTGGGAATTGTTGGTTTCGCCTNGANGACTTAAANCGGGCGATTTATTTTTANCGATGTTGNCTGAATATTGATCCTCGCCACACGCGNTGCTTGACTAACCTAGGTGCAGCNTATGAAAAAATGGGCCAATATGAAAANGCTGCAATGATGATACGCCAAGCTTTGATCAATTCCCCTGAGCACTTAACTGCGCTTAAAAATCTTGGNCACGTTCTTTTGAAGCTNGGACAGCCAGCAGAAGCNATGCTACTNCTGAAGAAAGCTGTGCAAGCTNTGCCGACAGATCCTGACGCGCAGTATACGCTTGGAAATGCATTGCTCCGNATGGAAAAAATTNAAGNCGCGATGGAATGTTACAGGCGCGTTCGCCAGTTACAGCCTTCAGCTGCGCGTGGNTTTTTCGCNCCGGCTAGCATTCTACTNTTAAATGGCCAATACGATGAGGGATGGGTGGCATATGAATCGCGGTTTGATATGCCGGCCTACAAGNCAAATATACCAGATATTCANNCACGATTGTGGGACGGNAGTCCTCTTAATGGCAGAGATTTACTTGTGCATGTCGAACAGGGTTTCGGAGACACACTNCAATTTATTCGTTACGTACCGAAAATAGCGGCAGAAAGACGAGGCACAGGTGGCAAGATAAAAATACTATGCGAACCAGAGCTTTATCGGGTAATAGAGTCTATTAAGGGATATGACGAAATTTATATGTTGAATAGTGGTGACGAAATTACTTTTGATGTGCAAATACCACTTCTCAGTCTACCTGGTCGATTCCGTACAAAGTTGGATACAATTCCATGCGAAGTGCCGTATCTCAAAGCGCCAGAATCGAAACATTGCTTTTTTGTTCCAAGCCAGGGAGGTAAGCTCAATACTGGCATTGCTTGGGCAGGGCGACCCACGCATAGCGACGACAGGTATCGTTCTATTCCATTCGCACATTTCATGACCCTCTTCAGTCTTTCAGAAATAGTTTTTTATTCAATCCAATCTGGTTCTGCCTCTCTGGAGGCGGAAGCTTGTTTTGAGGATGACACAATCACTGATCTCAAGGAGAAAATGAGAGACTTTGGTAATACAGCACAAATTATCGACCAACTCGATCTGGTTATTGCTTGTGATACTTCGGTTGCGCACCTTGCCGGCGCGCTCGGGAAGCCAGTTTGGTTACTCCTCCCCTATGGAAGTGAGTGGCGTTGGCTAATGAAACGTAATGACACACCATGGTATCCTACGATGCGATTATTTCGGCAGCGTATTTGTGGTGACTGGCAACATGTTTTCGCAAGGGTTAAGACTGCACTCAGCCAATTAAGACTTTAAATAGAAACTTCTTTGCAAGCGGCTGGAAAGGCAGGGAGCCGTTATGGAATACATTTACGTACGGGGCTGTAACCTTAGGCAGGGAAAAAACGTAAAGGAGTGTCCAATCAAGTTTATGCGAATTAGTCTTACAACTATTTGGTCGTTGCCACGTAAACGCCATTCCAATCTTCTTCCGGCGGGTTGTTTCGATAATTTTCAATTCTGTCCAGGTACATTTTATAGAGGCCTGCTGGTGCCTCTGACAGTGTGCTGGCTTCTTTTGCTGCTTGTTCTGCTGTATCCCAGTCTCGGGCAAGATATGCTCTACGCATTTCATCAGTCTTTTTTCTGTACTTACTAAAAGTTGAAGCATTCATGTAATCGTGATCGCCCATGAGGCCAAAAATAGTTACGGCTTCTGACTTGCCTTTTACGGCGATCTTATCTAACTCCAATAACGCGTACCGGTCTGCAACCTCACTTGCTGTATCTTGACCAATAACAATATTGCATCCGTACTCTTTCGATTGACCTTCAAGTCGCGCAGCAGTGTTCACTGCATCTCCGAGCACGGAATAGTCAAAGCGCTGGGAGGAGCCCATATTGCCAACGACCACATCACCTGTGTTAATGCCTATGCCGATGTTTAAAGGTAAGAAACCGATTCCTTGTTCCCGTGCTTCGTTCTCGCGCTCTTCATTCAATATTTTAAGGTCCTTAAACATCTGCAATGCAGCAGCACAGGCATCACCTTCTTGATCCTCATCATCTAGAGGTGCATTCCAAAATGCCATAATGCAATCGCCCATATACTTATCGATGGTGCCATGTCGATCCAAAATTGTGTTTGTCAGTGGAGTCAGTAGCCTATTTATAAGAGTAGTAAGACCTTGAGGATCTGACTTGTATAGTTCCGAGATGGATGTAAAACCTCGCACGTCGCAAAATAAGAGCGTCATCCTTTTGGTTTCGCCGCCGAGCTTTAGTCGACTGGGATCTTCTGCTAACTGTTCAATGAGCTCCGGTGATAGATATTGTGCAAAAGCACCACGAACTTGCCTCTTTTCTGCTGCTTCACGAGTGTAATTTGAAAATGCTAAAACCGCATACAGTGCAATGGTCACTGCACCAGGGTAGGTTATATCAAGTAACAGATTTTCCGCGGTATATAAGTGCCAAGAAAGTAAGCCAAGCGCACAGGTGGCAATTGCAACACAGACTAAAGTTAGTATAGGTCCTAAACGAGGTATTAGTAGAATTAAAAGAAGCCCTGAGACGATTATAAGTAATATTTCAGCACTATTGGCCCAAGCAGGATACCGAAGGAAAAAGTCCCGTTTGTCTATGGCTCGGACCTTTTGGCTTGCCTCATTTTGAGTTGCTCCATCACCGATAAGTTTTTCATATTCTGTTTTGACTGCCTTTTGATAATTTGCCTCAGCTGCAAATACAGACTCCAAAATATTTGCGTGTACTTCTACTCCCGGCAAACGACTTGCAACAGGAGTATTTCGAAGATCTTGGAGGCCGGCTGCGGATGTTCCAACGAGTACAAGCTTTCCTTTTAGTATGTTTGGCTGAACTCGGTTGGTCAAAACGTCAGCGGCTGACACATAAAGCCTGCTTTGTCCCGGTATGACATTTTGTTTGGCGGGCTTGCTAAAATGAACCCATATTCGTCCATTCCCGTCCAAAGGAACATCAAAGAACTGGCCTTGTGCACCCTTGATCTGCATTGCGATTGACTCGATGCCGGCAGCATTGGCTTTTGTCAGAAGTGTATTCGTTCCATAGGCAGCACGTAGCATTTCGATGGTTAGCGCTGGCCGAATTTGTTTTGCGCCTATTCGGGCAATTAATGGGACGCGACGAATAACTCCATCAGCTTCTTCCCATACGGAGAAGAAACCGTGGCCAGCCGCGTTCATTTCCAACTGTTCCACATTAGCCATAAGGCTTGCATATTGAAAAAGAAAGGGCTTGGGGTCGGCCCCCTTAAAGGCTTTAAAAGGAGAAGGAAATTTTGATGGTTTTTTACCTTTTGGTAGCTGTGTGTACAAGCCGACCTGGCCAACAACAACGGGTACTTTTTTCATCGCTAAAGCCATTAATGATTCGTTGTTTGGAAGTTCTTTTAAACTATTTTTCACGCCCTCCGGTAACTGGGTTAAAGTTTCCGCTATTCTGTCCGGGGAGGTCCTGTCTGGTTCGGCAAAAATTATATCTAGCCCGACTGCGGCTACATTAAGATTACCAAGCTTCTCAATCATCTTGGCGACGGTACTTCGAGGCCACGGCCACTGTCCAAACTCTGAGAGTGACTTTTCATCAAGGTCAATTATGGCCACAGGATAATTTTTTGCCGGCCTAGGAGAATAAAGTTGGTATTGATCGAATGCCTTGTTGCGAAGTGTTTCAATTTGAACCGGATCAAGCCAACGAGTTATTACTGCCGTAACTAAAAGAGCGAACGCAAATAAAGTACCGAGCTGAATTTTACTAATCCAGCTTGGCTTGCTTTCCTGAGGTTTTGGGCGTTCAAGTTCGATTTCTCCAGCTTGATCCAGCGGCACGTCATCGCCAGGCTGCCACTCAGAGTTTTTAAAAGACGTCTTACTAAAATCCCGTGTCTCAACCATTTCTTGATATTTTCGGCCTTCATTGAAGTTAACTGTCAAAAGGATCGGAGATCAATATACAAACACTAGAGTATATAGGATTTATTGCAAACTATCATTAGTACGGCCTTTGACGATTTCATATTTGCAATACTGATAAGGGTAGAATTGTTGTACAACCAAAGTAAAAACAATCTAAACAACGATAAAGTAAGTTTTTATCTGGACGGGCGTCTTTATATCATTACCCTCTCCCCCTTCAGGTATTTCTAAAAACAAGGTCGGTATGGTATTGCCACAGCTATGCGGTGCTTATCAAAAACAACGAAAAATTGAAAAGGCTCCAGATGGTCGGAGATGTTCAGCAGAAACCTGTAGCAAGAAAATTCGGTTGGTTGCGGGCGATCATTTTAAGCTCAAAAGCTCAATTGCGCGGTGTTATTCTAGTATCATTCTTTGTGAATCTGCTAGCTTTATCTGTGCCTGTTTTCGTTATGCAGGTATATGATCGTGTCATTTTTCATGGAGGGTTGAACACCTTATACGGCCTTATTGCTGGTATTATTTTCGTACTCATATTTGAATATGTGATGAGACAGGGTAGGAGTAGGATATTTCAAGCCTTTGCTGTCAGGTTAGATGTTGTTATAGGGCGCAAGCTTTATGACAAAGTAATGAACCTTCCACTTCTAACCTTGGAAAGCAGGCCAACTGCTTATTGGCATCTGTTATTTAGAGATTTAGAAATTGTTCGTAACGGGCTTTCCGGACCCTCTGCAGCTTTGGCAATAGATTTGCCTTTTGCCGTAATTTTCTTTTTCATTGTATGCGTAATCGCGTCCCCCATTGCATGGGTTTTGGGGGCTGTCATGCCTTTATTTATGGTTTTAGCATGGCGCTCTGGCATATCGATGGATTCTGTTGCAATGCTTGAACACGATGGCATCCTCTCACGTGATGACTTTATGGGAGAATTATTAAGCGCCCGCGAAACGGTAAAGTCATCGGCTTTGCAAAAATCTCTGAAGCCTATTTGGGAGGCCCGCCATGGCGATTTGATATATCGTTCCCGCGAGCGAGGGCAGGTTGCGGATACTCACCAAACGCTTGCGCACGTAATGATGGTGTCTTCCACTGTTGCTGTAACGACTATTGGGGCACTGGCAATACTCGACCAAAAAATGACTATTGGAGCACTTATTGCAGCAAACATGCTTGGTGCTCGCATGATAATTCCAATGACACAGTTAGTGTCGCAGTGGCGCATTTTTTCGCAGTTACGCCAATCTGTAACGCGCCTAGATACGGTATTTAAGCTTGACGGCGAACGCTCAAAAACGGTTGTGAAGCTGGCTCTGCCTAAGGGAAAGTTAAAGTTTGAGAAAGTAAATTTTGCTTATAGCAATAATACAGCTGATGTGGTTTCTGGTATTGAGGGAGTCATTGGCCCAAAGGGAATGCATGCTTTGTTGGGTTCCAATGGAAGTGGTAAAAGCACATTCCTCAAAGTTGTTAGCGGTCTCTATTCACCAGATCAGGGTCGTGTTTTGATAGACGGCGCCGATATAAGCCAATTTTCTCGGGATGTGTTGGCCTATTGGGTTGGCTATTTGCCACAAGAAACCAGCCTTTTTTCGGGTTCTATTCGGGATAACATCGCGATAACGCAGCCTGAGGTCACTGATCCTGCAGTCATAGAAGCTGCCACAATGGCAGAAGCTCATGATTTCATTTTGGATATGCCGGATGGTTACGCGACAATGTTAACCGAAAATGGCGGAAATTTGTCAAAAGGCCAAAGACAACGTTTAGCATTAGCTAGGGCCTTTTTGAAAAATCCACCGATAATGCTTTTAGATGAACCTACAAGTAATCTTGATGCCAATGCGGAAAAGAACCTTGCTGCAAATCTCAAGATTGCATCTCAACAGTCTACCGTATTAGCCGTTACCCACAGCGCGGAAGTATTGTCAGTTTGTGATAGTATACTCGTAATGGAAAAAGGCCGTATTGTAATGGCTGGCCCCGCAAAACAGGTGTTAGATCGCTTAAAATCTTAGTCGAAACATTTGTTCTAGAGAAGTACAGGAAATTCTACCCGTGTTTAAATACCTCAAAAGTCTTAGTAAACATCTGGCAAAAAGAGAAAACGTGCCAGAGATTCAAGCAGCCAAGCAATTTGATGATGAGGGTT
>PBCW01000001.1 GCA_002718015.1 Rhodospirillaceae bacterium | reverse complement strand
AAATTCATTGAAGGGGATCCAAAAAAGTCTGCAACAAAAAAATTCTTGGGGTTATTATAAATTTCGTCTGGGGTTCCGATTTGTTCGATGTCTCCTTTGTTCATAATAACTATTTTGTCTGCTAACGTCATGGCCTCTTCTTGGTCATGAGTTACATAGATAAAGGTTTTACCTAGCTCTTTGTGAATTCTTCCACATTCAGCTCTTAATTCTCGACGCAACTTCGCATCCAAACTAGATAATGGCTCATCTAACAGAAATATCTGTGGCTCAGTTACGAGTGTTCTAGCAAGTGCAATTCTTTGCGATTCACCGCCTGAACATTGAAACGGCATTTTCTTCAAAAGATGTCCAATTTGAACAAGTTCTGATACTTCTGCTACCTTCTGCTCCATTTCACTCGCAGATACTTTCTTCATCCGTAAACCAAACTTTATATTATCTTCCACTGTCTTGTTAGGGAACAATGCATGGTTTTGAAACACCATTCCAATACCTCTTTTGCCAGGTTCAATATCATTCACGACATTTTCACCAATAAGGATTTCTCCATCTGTTGGGTCTTCAAATCCCGCAAGCATTCTTAAAGTAGTTGTTTTACCGCATCCAGAGGGACCTACAAGCACCACAAATTGTCCATCATCAATATCGAAATTAATGTTTTTTACAGCATCAACGATTCCAAAAGATTTTTTGAGTGACTTTATTTGAATATGGCTCATTTGTAATCCCAACCTATTTTCTAATCATTCCAAAACTAAATCCGCGTGCCAGATGTTTGCGGATAGTTATACCAACTATTATCAGCGGTATTGTAATGCCTACCGATAATGCTGCTTGCCTGCCATAGACCCGACCTTCTGATGAGCCCTCATATTTTGCAAGTTCGACGGGAAGTGTAACAGCATCTGTTTTTGATAAAATAAAAGCTACCAGATATTCTGACCATGTGAGAATCAAAATAAACAAGAAGGTTGCTAAAAGACCGGAACGGATTACCGGAAACACGACTTCGGTAATAATTGTCCATCTATTTGCTCCCATTATCTCAGCTGCCTGCTCTAGCTCTATTGGTACCTCGTCGATAAAGCTTTTTGTCATCCAAACTGCATATGGAAGTGTTGTGATGAAATAGATGGCGATAAGCCCTGTTAGTGAGTCTATTAGTCCGATAGTAGTGTAATACAGTGATAAAGGTCCAACAAGAACGATAGGTGGCACCATTCGTAACATGAGAAGCTGAAACATTCGGGTCTCGGATAAAACTTTATATCGGGAAACACCATAAGCAATAAAGGCACCAAAAGAGACAGAAAGAAATGTTGAAATAAAAGAAATAATGGTGGAGTTCCTAAGTGCCGTAAAGGGCTTTTGGACAGATTGAGTATATTGGGTTTCAGTATGCTCCATCGCACCCCCCCAAACATTCTCATAATTACTCATTGTGGGCTCTTCCGACCAGTAAACCGGAGGCCAAGCAAGCCAGTCTTTGTCAGGCTTAAATGAAGTAGCTACAATCCAGAATAATGGGAATAACACAATCACTAACCAAATAGTAAGAAGCGTATATCGTACTACGTTGTCAAAATTCTGTTTTTGAGTTTTTGTCATTTCTAATTTGCCTGCACTTGAGCTATTCGTTTATTTTCTTTTTGCAAAATATTAATCGCCGTAAGAATTATAACTACCATCATCAACATTACTATATAGCTCATAGCAGCCGCTTTCGACCAATCAAAATAATACCAAGTGTTGAGATAAATAAGCACGGGGATAGTCTCTGTAGAAGTTCCCGGTCCACCTTGAAAAATAGCCCATGTTTTCGGAAATTCTGCCATAGCTTCTAAGAAGCGAAGTACTAAGGCTAGAACAATTATTGGTCTTAAAAGCGGGAGCTGTATTTCCAAGAAAATCTTAATCCGAGAAGCACCAAGAATTTGAGCTGCCTCAACAGGCTCTTTAGGCAAAGATGCAAGGCCAGCCATCATTATGATAAAGCTGAATGGGGCCCAGTTCCAAATTTCCATTAACACCACTGTAAAAAGAGCGATATCCGGATTTGTAATCCACATAATTAACATATCTCTGCCCAAAATAGCAGAGAGGATCCCATTCAAAGGACCTTTCTGATAAAGAATCATTTCTGCTGTGTACGCGATAACGATTGGTACTGTCAGCATTGGAATAATAAATATAATGTAGTAAAACCACTGCAGCCTAAAATTCTTGTACATTAGCAAGGCAAGCCCGAAGCCTATTACAAAACACCCCACCGTTGAGGCAAGAGCGAAACCTAGAGAGCGGATGATCGAAGCATGAAAGCGTTCGTCACTCAATACTTCACTAAATATGTCTAGTGCATACCATTCAGATGCCCACCAACCCTCAGAATAAATTGAATAATAATTAAATGAAAGATAAAGCTGTAACAATAATGCAGGTCCTAAAATTAGCATTATTGAGGCGATAAGTGGAAACAAAACCATCTTTTTGTAACGCTTCGTGCGCTGAAGCATTATTTCAGAACGTGCCATTAAAAGCTCTTATAAATTAGGATGCCAAAAATCCACCTGACCCAATTAAGAGCCAGGTGGTATTAGATTTAAGCAGGGGCGTCGATTTTCGGCATAACTGCTTTATAACTAGCAAGTTCAGCCTTAAGCTTACGCTTTCCTGTTTTCTTCACGATACCAGCAAATTCTTCCTGGGTCTTTTTGATACCTTCAGAAACTGAAATAGAACCAACATACGCTTCTGAAAGGTTTTTGTTTAAGATATCTGTAAACTCCATATATCCAGTTAGATAAATTGGTGGTGCAGATACTTGCAGGCACTGTTGAATTCCCTCTAGGCCACCTTTTGTGTAAGTCTTAGCAACAACTTCGCTAGTCATATGAGATTTAGCCCAAGGGTCGTGGAAAGTATTTGCAGGGTCAGCGACGATAGCTTCGCTTTCTTGTTCTGTTGTCAACCACATGGCTAAGTAAGCCGCAAGTGCTTTTCTTGGGCTATGTTTGTTCACAAGCAACGCACCTAGTGGGTCTGATATAGAACGGTAAATACGCTTACCACTGAAGTCCGAACCAGGAACTAAGCCATATTTCCATTGGCCAACAGTTTTTGACTTTGCTGGGTTTTCGTTCAGAGCAACGATTCCATCCCAGTACTGTCCAGAGAACACTTTTCCGCCGGTCATCCTTGGGATCATTTGCGGAGTACCCCAACCGGGAGCTTCTGGATGAGACACATCTTTATATTTCATATAAGTTTCCCAGGCGTATACTGCCTCGTCTGTATCCATAGTTGGATTCATGTCATCGTCAAAAGTAAACCCGCCAGCACTGTAAAGCTGCATAAACCACCAAGTCGCGCCGTTGGCTCTATTTCTCAAATTCATTGAGCCATAATAGTCGTCATCGGTAGCCTTTGCGGGCGGCGCAAAGAATTTCATCCATTCAATTTCTTCCTCCCAAGTGCCTGGCCATGATGGGCTCTTCCCAAATTTGTCTTCATAGGCAGCTGCATTCTTTTCCACTGTTGCCCAATGGATAAACTGTGTATGAACGTTTCCGTCTGTAGGCATACCAAATGTCGCACCCTTATACTTCATAAACGTATCGAATGTTCCTACAGCATTATAATCAAATCCAACCTCTTCCATATAAGGGTCTAGTTCTTCAAGCATTCCTATAGATGCAAGTGTCGGTATCATGTTTGAATTAATGTGAAATAAATCGAACTCTGGTGATTTAGCCACTCCCTCGGCAACTACAGCAGGAGGCGCTACAAATATAGATATGTCCTTTATATCAGAAAAGTTTGTTCCAGTTTCTGCTGCAAACTTTTCACAAGAGGCTTTCATTGGGGCATAATACAACGCCCAAATAATACCTTTTAGGTCTGCAGTACCAGCACTCTTTGCTGCTTCAATAATCTTTTGATTTACAGCACTGTGACCGCCGGCCGTAGCCATTTTAGGCAACGCCATTAGTGCTGTTGTTGAAATCGCAGTATTCATAAAGCTTCTGCGAGATAACAATTGTCCTAGTTTTAAACGCATTTCACACCTCCCTTAATTTTGCATTATTTTTTATCGCCTGATAACATAATAAGCTAATTGTTGTTCTTTGTATTTACTTATGTATTTTTATCGATAATCATCATTTATAATGAAACTCAATAAAATTTAAGTTGTCAACACTTCGTAACATTATAATTTTTAAGTTGTGGAAAATTTAAACATAATAAACATTTAGTAAGGACAGTTCGATTTATTTAGAAAAGAATTTTAAATATTCGTCTGTGAAAAATAATTAGGAGGTAAGAATGGACGATATTGCTAACTTTAAATCGGAAATAAGAGATGGAATGGTTATTGATTGGGATGTGCCAATTAAGATGGATGACGGCCTTGTATTAAAAGCCGATGTTTATAGACCAATTCAGGAAGGAGATTATCCTGTAATACTTTCTTATGGGCCATATGGCAAATATCTCCACTTTGAAGACGGATATGAAACATGCTGGAATATTATGTGCAAAAACCAGCCTGATGTTCCAGCCGGTTCAACAAATAAGTATCAAAATTGGGAGGTTGTGGACCCAGAGAAATGGGTCCCCGATGGATATGCGGTGGTACGTGTAGACTCACGAGGATGTGGTCGCTCTCCTGGATATATAGATTTATGGTCATTGCGTGAGGCACAAGACCAGGGGCTGTGTGTTACCTGGGCGTCAAAACAAAGTTGGAGCAATGGTAAAGTTGGCATTAATGGAATCTCTTACTACGCAATGAACCAGTATCAAACTGCGGCATTACAACCAGAGGGTCTTGCTGCTATTTGCGCATGGGAAGGGGCTGCTGATTTCTACCGGGATATGTCTCACCACGGAGGGATTTTATGTCTCTTTGGAAAAAATTGGTATGATATGCAGGTTAAATCTGTCCAATATGGTGTTGGCGAAAATGGATACCAAAGTAGAATGAACGGGGATTGGGTATCTGGACCAGAGACTCTCACATCTGAAGAACTTGGCTCAAATAGATGCGATTTTGATAAAGACTTATATGAAAACGATTTAGTCACTACTGAATATTTTCAGAGCCGCAACCCTGATTGGGACAAGGTGGAAGTTCCAATGCTGACATGCTCAAACTGGGGTGGACAAGGTCTTCATCCGAGAGGAAATTTCGAAGCGTATACCCAAGCGGCGTCGAAGAACAAATGGTTGGAGGTTCACGGAAAAGAGCATTGGACTGAATTCTACACGGATTATGGTATTAACATTCAGAAGCTTTTTTTCGCTCACTTTTTAAAAGACGAAAATAACGGTTGGGATAAGCGACCAAGAGTGCAACTGCAGGTGCGCCACCCAGGTGAGAAATTCGTTGAGCGCTTTGAGCAGGATTGGCCGTTGCCAAGCACTAACTGGACTAAATACTATTTAAATTACGAAAATATGACACTGGATGAAACAGTGCCATCGAACCTGCAAACAATTTCCTATGACCCGATGGGAGATGGTGTAACTTTGACAACGAAACCGCTTCAACATGAAATGGAAGTTACAGGTCCTATGGCTGCTAAGTTGTATGTGTCTTCCGACTCTGTAGACGCAGATTTATTTTTGGTGGTGCGTGCGTTCTATCCAGATTTAAAAGAGGTAGTATTTAAAGGCGCACTTGACCCTCACACGCCGATTGCGCAAGGATGGCTTCGTGCATCTCATCGTAAGCTTGATGACTCACTTAGTCGTCCAGACCGCCCATACCATACCCATGATGAAAAGCAGCCTCTAAACCCTGGCGAGATCTATGAGCTGGATATTGAAATCTGGCCGAGTTGTATTTCTTTGCCAAAAGGCTTTCGCATTGCTTTATCAGTTCGCGGACGCGATTATGTATATCCAGGTGGCGCAGATGGTGGGTTGTCCAATATGAAAAATAAATTTACAGGAGTAGGACCATTTTTACATGATGATCCTCGGGATAGGCCACTTGATATATTTGGAAAGACAGTAACACTTCATAATACAGAACAGCATAAATCTTATGTATTATTGCCTGTGATTCCGAGAGAAAAATAGGGAGCATCAGCGATGTATTTGGGCCGGTTTAGTCACAATCATTGTGGTATTACACCGGCTCTTTTTTTCAAATTAGAATAAGGAGAGATAAATGGACACATATGACTTTGAATCGGAACAGGAGTTTGACCCTATAAAACATGTTGAAAAAAAACTCGGTTTTTTTGGGGAAGGTGACGTTTCTATCGCTTGTTGGGAACCAGGACAAGTAAGCCCAAACCATTGTCATCCAGAGGCGACGGAAATATATTTTTGCTTTGAAGGAGGGGGAATTATGCGAACATTAGAACAAGAAATTGAGGTAAAAAAAGGAGGGCTAGTGGTTCATCCACGTGGCGAATTACATGAATATACTAACGGGCCGGAGCGGACTATTTTATTTCGGGTTCGATATGGAGATTCTATGACAACGCGAACAAAGAATTGGCCAACTAACCCAGCTTGGCAGCCAAATGATGTGGATTTGAATTATTTTGCTTGAATGCTCCCTGATACCAATATTTTCATTAGTAGCGTTAACCAAAAAATATTTGAGAACTCAGGGGTGAAATTATGACAAAGAGCCTAATATTACCAGATACCGTTCAACTCGACCAAATGGTTATCACGGAAAACATTAATGGTCACAAAACCCATTTGATTTATGTTGAGACAATGGACGGTTTGTACACGCCTTTGGGGCTTGAATTGCCAGAGGGAGATGGACCTTTTCCAGTAATTTTACTCGCTAGCGGAAATGGCGGCGAAGGAATGAAGTGGGTGATAGAGAATAGCAAAAATCGGCGTTACATTATCGATAAATTTCTTGAGCAGGGATATGCGTGCGGTTGGATACGTTACCGCACAGAAGTTGAGTTAGGATACAATGAAGGTGGAAAATTGATTCGCGATGGCAGACAAGGACGAGAGATGTTCAATCGCTCACCATTAGAATATGAAGATGAGATATCTATCATTGAGGCTATTAAGCAATACAAGGAAGTAGATGAAAATAAAATTGGGCTGCTTGGAATGAGTCACGCTGGTGAGATGATACTAAAATTAACGAGTGAATACCATGGAGTTTGTGCTGCGGTTGCAAGTGAACCTGCTGCACACGAATTCCTGGCCCTTAACCCAGATGATAGTGTTACAATAAACCCTGATACTCAGCTTCGTAATATCGAAGCTATGCAAATGCAATCTACAAAGAAAGTCCGAGACCGCATCGATATGCAGATTGCCCTGCAAAGAATAAAACCGATAAAGACGCCTCTTTTTATTATGGGTAGGGACCAGGATGAACTTCAGGGTATTTTTAGACTAAGCTATGAGTTNCTTCTTGAGCAAAATAAAGATGTTATATGGCAAAGCTATGACCATGATTTACACGGTTTTATTTTTCCAATGCTCGGTGATGACGGAAATTACGTAACAAATAAAACACAAGAACTAGCTATTGAGGACGTTTTATCTTTTTTCAAAAAGCATTTTGTGGATTAAATTTTTCGCGCATGTTGTCTAGAGAGGATAAATATCGTTTCGTATTTTTAAATCCTTAGTCCTGTTTCTGNGTCATATGCTTTTCTTGAAAGTCTAGATAAATCCTGGCCGGTAAGGCGTATCCAACTCGAGGGTNCTNTCGNATGGGACGCGCTATGCACAGAACCAGGNGGAAAATATATCCCAACGCCNGGGTGCATTAAAATAGTTTCATCTAATGTTACTTTATCAGNTTCATTAGCTGGATTATTTCCATCTGCGNCTTTATATATGNNCATCTCCGTGACACCTGCTACCTGAAAATACAATGCCCAGGATGTTCCGTGGTCATGCGGCTTTCCNTGGTCNGGAGAGGANGTTGCGTGATANAAGATTTGCAATTGGTCAGNATTTTCGCCCCAGATGCACGCATTGCCATCGGTAANTAGTGAAGATAACTTTGACTTAATCTTTGGGAAATCTAAAAGGCCGTTGAGCAATNTATTTGCAACATTCTCAAACTTATTAGTNGGCAAGTTANCATCACCNATNTCGGCNGATAANGAATGNGNCAATGCAGAAATCGCAGGTGACAAATGTTCNTCNAATTGAATAATTCCTGTCATGNCTCAACCCCCTTATCTTACAGCGATATTTGTTATTAACCTTCAATCAAAGTCAGAGCTTGTGGATTTAGGATTAGGCCAAAAACTTTCGGTTGTAAAATTGTTTTTGGAGAGGATTTTTATTCAGTCTACTGCTATGCAAGCGTCTTAATAATCCAACTCCTTACTATGTGCTTCACCTCTTCTTCTTTATTTCGATAAAAATGGTCACAATTCTTAATAATTTCTACATCACATTTACCAGAACTTGCTGCCGCAAAATCTTCCGCAGGATAGGCTTCAGGAATTTCTAAATCTCCTCTGATGTACAAAGATGGGCAGGTAATATCAGGTGCTGTTTCAACAGTATTGGGCATTGTTGTGAGTCTATCGATATAGCTATTTGCAGTTGCCACATACCACCAGCCAGGAAGAATTATTAGCTCATCTCCTTTCCCTTCAGCAATCATTAATTTTGCGCGTTCGCGCAGTTCCTCAGTTTTGCTCGCCCCTAATAAACCCGTTCGGGCAGCTAGCTTTTCAGCTACTCTTCCTCCTCCATGTGCTGATAATAAAATTAATGCAGGTGTATCAGGATTTGCGGCAGCATGTTGCACAGCTAGGAAGCCACCATTACTGTGACCTATTAATATAGGGTTGTTAAATCCTTTGTCCGACAGCCATTGTGCTGCATATTGATTATCTGCAATTCCTTCAGCGGTGGTTTGTAACGCGGCACCAACGGCAATTCTTGTGTCGCGTATACTTAATATGTCATGCCCTCTTCGATTAAAACTTAGACAGGCATATCCAAGCTCACATATCATGGGTGGTAGGAAACGTGGTGCTCCAGTATAGAAATTCATTGTATTCCCATGAAAAATCATCACGGCACCGTGAGCTGGCTTTCTCTCCGGGTAATAAAGCAGTCCATCTAACGGGATAGTATCTGTCTCAATTTCTATAAGTTCTAACTTCATTTCAATCACCTTAAAAATCTTAAAATGTAGCAGGAACCTAAAACATTTAAATGGGGTAAGTCCATGGTCTAGTAATCCATCAAAGCTGGTTTAGCTTATTTATCGAAAAGAAGAATTTGGGTTTTGTTGACAAGAGTTTTCTCGTATAAAATTTTTATTTAGTATTACGGTGACCTTTTTATGGGCATATCAAGCAGTTTCTAGGTTGCTAATTATTAGAGCTGTTGAAATATAAATAATTACGCAAGGCATTGAAATATGACACACAAGTTTGATGTGATCACTATTGGAAGAAGTTCAGTTGATTTGTATGGAATGCAAATTGGCGGCAGGCTTGAGGAAATGGGTTCCTTTAACAAATATATAGGAGGCTCTCCTACAAATATTGCCTGTGGCAGCGCAAGATTAGGTCTTAAATCTGCCATAGTTACCGGTGTTGGTAACGAGCATATGGGCCGTTTTATAAAGGAACAATTACAAAAGGAAGGTGTCTCGATACAAGGTGTCAAAACCGACCCAGAACGACTAACGGCTCTGGTTCTTCTTGGGATTCGTGATAGTAAACAATTTCCGTTAATTTTTTATCGAGAGAATTGCGCGGACATGGGTCTTACGCCCGAGGATATTGATCCCCAATTTATTACCTCTGCCAAGTGTATTTGTGCAACTGGAACACATCTTAGCAATCCGCAAGTGGAGGCTGCTTCCATGAAAGCTTTGAAAATTGCAAGAGAAAATAAAATTAAAACTGCCTTGGACATTGATTACAGGCCTAATTTATGGGGGGTAGCAGGCCACGGCGAGGGTGAAAGCAGATTTGTTGAGAGTGAACAAGTAACAAAAAAGCTTCAGTCAAACCTTGATTTATTTGATTTAATCGTTGGAACCGAAGAAGAGTTTCATATTGCAGGGGGCGCGGTTGACACGATTGAAGCGCTCCGCAATGTTCGTAGAATAAGTAATGCTACATTGGTATGTAAGAGGGGTCCGATGGGAGCAACGTTATTTGAGGGTGAAATACCAGATAATCTTGATGATGGTCAAATAGGGCCAAGTTTTCAAATAGATGTATTCAATGTTCTTGGGGCTGGTGATGGTTTTATGTCAGGTTTACTACGTGGCTGGCTCACAGATAAAAAATGGTCAGTGGCACTAACATATGCTAATGCGTGCGGCGCTCTCGCGGTGAGTAGGCACGGATGTACACCCGCTTATCCGAGCTGGGAAGAGCTTCAGTTTTTTCTGAAACGAGGGATCATTAATACAGAACTCAGAAATGATACTGCATTGGAGCAAATCCATTGGTCTACCAATAGGCCAAACTCCGATGTAAAACCATCGGTGCGAATATTTGCGTTTGATCACAGGAGCCAGATGCAAGATATTCATGGTGCAACGCCCAAAAAAATAGCCAAGTTTAAGCAGTTATGTTTGCAAGCGGCAATTCAGACGTCTGCAAATAAAGACGGTTTTGGAATTCTATGTGATGAGAGGCTTGGGAAAGAGACTTTATATCAAGCATCTGATTATAATATTTGGATTGGAAGGCCTGTTGAATTGCCAGGTTCAAGGCCACTTCGTTTTGAGCCACAAATAGGAGTAGATTGTGGAGGTTTTGGGGAATGGCCAAGAAACCATATTGTTAAATGTCTATGTCTTGCTCACCCAGATGATGAAGAGGCACTGTGGTATGAACAATTAGAACAGGTGTTGCGGCTATACACTGCTAGCAGGCGCAATAATCTTGAGTTTTTGCTTGAGATTGTACCTTCAAAAATAGGCAATGTGAGTGATGAAACTACAGCGCAGGTGATGACCAAATTTTATTCTACTGGCATATTTCCAGATTGGTGGAAGCTAGAGCCAACAAATTCTCATTACGCTTGGCAGAATATAACCAAAGTTATTCAGGATAATGACCCAAACATTAAAGGGATTGTGATTCTAGGTTTAGAAGCAAGCGAGGACGTTCTTGCACAATCATTTAACGTAGCAGCTCAACAGCCCTTCGTAAATGGATTTGCTGTAGGCAGAACCATTTTTTCGGAATCAGCGAAGAGCTGGATGATTGGGAAGATTGATGATAGCCAAGCAATTCACAATATGTCAGACAAATACAAGAGATTATGCGATTTATGGGATGCCGCAAATATGAAGTAAAACAGGCATTTTCAATAATATGTAGTTAATAAAACGCCGTTTGAAAAAAAAAAGAGGCCACTACTTTATTAGTATTCAAAAATGTGGTCAGCTTGGCAACGATAAGAAAAGCCAGAAAAAGTTTTTGTGTAATTTAAAGGAGCATGTCTATGAACCCCATTCATCCAAATCAAAGATTGCCTTACTCGGCAATTATTGACAGAGTTCCCTTAAGCTCGCCTGACAATGCACGTGTTGTCATTTGGCCTATCCTGGCGCTGGAGGTATGGGATATATCAAGGCCAATGGCACGAATGATTATCACGCCGCCACAGGGTGCTCCTATGCTCCCAGATTTTCCTAATTGGAGCTGGCATGAATATGGTATGCGAGTTGGCTTTTGGCGTATAAAAAAAATGTTAGATTCCCTTAACATTAGACCAACAGTCACTTTGAATGCGCGTACTTGTCTTGAATATCCGCGTGTTGCAGAGGCTTGTCTTGATGCTGGTTGGGAATTCAATGCGCATGCCTATGAGCAAATACCGATGCATAAGCTCGATGATGAGAGTGCAAGCATTGAAAAAACAATGGAGATTATCCATCAATTCTGTGGGAAAAAACCACGTGGTTGGTTTGGCCCTGGCCTCACACAGACATATGACACAATGGACTACTTAGCTGAGAATGGAGTAGAATATATTGGTGATTGGGTGCTTGATGATGAGCCTGTTTGGGTTAAGACAAAAACAGATCCGATAGTAGCTTTGCCNTATAANTACGAGTTGCATGATATTGTTATGATGGCCATTCAGCATCATGAATCACANACTTACAGAGATAGAACACTTGATTATTTTGATACGCTTTANGCTGAGAGTNATGACAGNCCNAAGATTATTGCTGTAGCAATGCATCCCTATCTCTCTGGTTCTCCNCATCGAATTCGNTATGTGAAAGAAGCGTTTGAGACCATGATGCAAAANCCTGGTGTAGTTTGTTGGGATGGAGAGCAGATACTTGACTGGTTCAGTGCACAAGTTGAAAAACCATCTTCTGTTTAATAACATTGCCTGCGCGGTCGATAGTTCTAAATGCCGGCTGAAAAGTAGGTTAATACCCGACAAGAAATGAGCATGAAGATGTATGATAAAGAGCAAATTGGTGCAAATGTACCCCACGATTTATTAAACCCAATACAAGGCGCTGAAAAAGGTCCTCTTAAAGGGCTTAGTTTTATGGTGAAGGATTTATTTGAGGTGGAGGGTCACAAAACTGGCAATGGCAGCCCAGATTTTTTTGCACAAAGTAAAGAAGCGACAAAAACAGCACCACTTGTCCAAAAACTATTGGATAACGGTGCTTGTTTAAAGGGTATGACTATTTGCGACGAGTTTTTCTACAGCTTAACAGGGATTAATGCTCATTATGGCTCTCCCGTTAATATTATGGCACCCGATAGAATGGCAGGAGGATCTTCTTCTGGTTCTGCCGCAAGTGTTGCAGCTTCCTTGTGCGATTTTTCGATCGGTAGTGATACAGGTGGCTCTGTAAGAGTGCCTGCCGCATTTTGTGGATTATACGGTATTAGGCCTTCCCATGGTGAGATTGATTTGACCGGTGCCACAGCAATGGCCCCTTCATTCGATACTGCTGGATGGTTCGCTCGTGATGCCGAATTACTGAAAATAATCGGTGATGTTCTGCTACCAGAACTCTCCTCCGGTAATTTATATTGCATATTGCGGCTGGCAAAAGATGCATTTGCAGAAGCTACAGATGATGTTCGGCAAACACTTCATTCCGTTTGTGATAAAATCAGCACTATGATGCCATTTGCAAATCAGATTGAAATAAATAATGGTACCTATTTTAAATGGCGCGAAGCTTTTCGTATCATTCAAGGCTTTGAGATTAAATCTACAACCCTCAAATGGGTAAAGGCCCATCAGCCAAAACTTGGCCCTGGTATCAAAGAGCGATTTGAAATGGCAGAGCAGATAACAGATGCAGAATATAAAAAAGCGCAAATCATTAGACAATCTGTCCGCGAGAGGCTTGATGAGATTATGGAAGATGGTTGTGTTTTAGTGATACCTACGGCTCCTGTTATTGCACCATTAGTGTCAACGCCTGCTAATGAGCTAGAGACATTTAGACAAAATACGATGGCTTTGACCTGTATTTCAGGATTGACAGGACTGCCGCAAGTAACAATGCCTGTTGCGAAAGTATCTAATTGTCCAATAGGCTTATCTTTAATTGGTAAAAAATATTCTGATAAAATGTTATTGCAATTATCTTATGAGATCTCAAAACAAATCAATTAAAATAATAAATAGTGGCGTTCAACATATCAAAGCGATAATAAAAGGTGCATAACATGCGTGATCTCCAGCAACCCGGCCGCTCTCCTGTATATGCTTCAAATGCGATGGTAAGTACCTCGCATCCATTATCCACAACTTCGGCCTTGGATGTGCTTCGAAAAGGCGGTAACGCGGTTGATGCGGCCATTGCAGCTGTAACAGTTCAATGTGTTGTAGAGCCATCATCTACCAGCGTTGGCGGGGATTGCTTTTGCTTATATTTGCCTGTAGGCAGCAAAACGCCAATAGCAATTAATGGCTCTGGTCGTGCGCCAAAACGATTATCTGCCGACTGGTTAACTACAAATGGTTTTGATACTATTCCGCAGCAATCTCCTCATTCAGTAACCGTTCCAACTGCTGTAGATGCATGGGTAAACTTAAATAAGGATTTTGGTAACAAACCACTTGGAGACTTGCTTGAGTATGCAATTGGTTATGCAAATGACGGATATCCTGTGGGTCAACGTGTTGCATTTGATTTCAGTATTACATCTGAGTTGATAAAAGGGGACCAAGATTTATCCGATCTATTTTTGGTCAATGGAAAAACATTGCCAATTGGTTTTAGACATAAACAGCCCAATCTTGCCAAAACACTCTCTGAAATAGCTAAAAAGGGCAGGGAGGGTTTTTATTCTGGCTGGGTCGTTGATGATATTCTTCAAAAATTAACAGAACTTGGCGGCTTTCATCAAAAAGATGATTTCGAAGACGCCATTGCCAATTATGTAACTCCGATTAGCTGTCAATTTAGAGGTCATAAAGTCTGGCAATGTCCTCCAAATGGTCAGGGGGTCATCGCACTGCTTTTGTTAAATATGATTTCTCAGATAAGTGTCTTTGGCGATGACCCTATCAATCGAGAGCGTATCCATTACGAAATCGAAGCTGGAAAACTAGCTTACCGTGATAGAGCTGCTGTTCTTGCAGACCCAGAGTTTAGCAATGTGCCGGTCCAGCAACTATTGTCACAAGAATATGCATCAGAATTAGTAAGCCAGATTAAGGCAGATATGCCGATTTGCTCTCTTCCACCTTCTCCACTACCACGCCATTCAAGCACCGTTTACATTACTGTTATAGACAAGGATCGCAACGCTTGTTCACTCATAAATACAGTATATAACTCATTTGGCTCTGGGCTACTTGCACCCAAATCAGGAGTTTTGCTTCATAACAGAGGAATGGGGTTTGTTCTAGAAAACGGTCATCCAAACCAACTTGAGCCGTCCAAACGGCCATTGCATACTATAATTCCAAGTATCGTAACCAAAGATGATAATCTTGTTATGTCATATGGAGTTATGGGAGGCGAATATCAGGCATTTGGACATATGCAGTTTCTATCTCGCTATTTCGATTACGGGTTAGACATTCAAATGGCACAGGATAAACCTCGTTTTTTTCCAGATCCATTCTCTGAGCAAATAGAACTTGAGACGAGTATTCCTAAAACAATACAGCATGAGTTAGCAAATATGGGGCATAAAATTAGTCAGGCTAAAATACCTATAGGTGGCTCACAAGCCATTTATTTGGACCGTGAAACAAATATCCTAAGCGCGGGTTCCGACCCTCGTAAAGATGGGATGGCGGCAGGATTTTAGTCTTCGCAAATGCTTCCAGCTATTCAACAGGTATACCTGCGTTAAATTTAAACCCCACCTCTTTAAATTTTTCTACAAGGTTAGGCTCAACCGAATTAATTTTATCTGCCGCAGCTGGTGTAAAGGCAATATCATTCATATCATGAACCCCGCCTGATATGATTACTTGAAGAAGGCCATCTGTTTTCCCTAAGTTTCTAAACGAACGGCACACGCCAGGCGGAACAGAAATAGTATCAAACTTTTCCAGAATGACTTTATTTGATCCATCGTCATTCCAGCAAACCTCGAATGTTCCCTCCAAAACAGTGAAAGTCTCAAATGTATTAACATGATTATGCAAACCGGGACCTTGACCAGGTGGGCATTTAGCAAGTGTCATTGTGATCCCTCCCGCTCCAATTATTGGCGCACCCGAATTTATAGGAGTGCTACCCTCTTTAGGGTCAAGTCCAATAACAGATAAAAGCTGTCTTGCATAAACAACATCTCGTCCTTCTAAAGGGATGTTGGCGTCTTTCTGAATTGAAAGCGGCTTAAGGTTTTTAAAATTTGAAACTCTATGAGCCATTCCTTCGTTGGTTATATTGGATGTTTTCATGACACTCTCGCTTTGGCTATTTTCAATTAGTTTACTTGATAAAACATATCTCAAACGAAACTATCTGCATATGGTTTGCTTTAATCTGTTTTGACAGATAACAGAAAATTACTTTTTATAAATAGAAACATCCACTATCATAAGGCTTTGATTTAAAAATTTTGGAGATTAAAAATGAAGTTGGTTAGATTTGGTGCGGAAGGTGATGAAAAGCCTGGATTAATTGATGAGCATGGAAATCTTCGTAATTTATCGGCATATATAGACGATATATCAGGTCAAACCCTATCGGATGA
This sequence comes from Rhodospirillaceae bacterium, assembly GCA_002718015.1. GTDB lineage: Bacteria > Pseudomonadota > Alphaproteobacteria > UBA8366 > UBA8366 > UBA8366. The sequence goes on along the minus strand of PBCW01000001.1, from coordinate 1,407 downwards.
GAAACTGCTTGAGCTTTCCAAGATTAATCCGAACTCACTACCGATTATTAACAAAACTACTCGGCTTGGACCATGTGTCAGCGGGGTTGGTAAGTTTATCTGTATTGGACTAAATTATGCAGACCACGCAGAAGAAGCTGGTATGGAAGTGCCCTCAGAGCCTGTTATTTTTATGAAGGCGACAAGTGCTATTTGCGGGCCAACAGACCCAATCTTATTGCCTCGAGGAAGTGTCAAAACAGACTGGGAGGTTGAGTTAGCCATTGTTATAGGTAAGAAAGCAAAATATATAGAGCTCGGAGATGCAATGTCTTATGTTGCAGGATATGCGGCAAGTAACGATATATCGGAGCGCACTTACCAGCTGGAGGGCTCAGGACAATGGACGAAAGGGAAATCATGTGACAGTTTTGGTCCGCTTGGTCCCTGGTTAGTGACCAAAGATGAAATTCCAAACCCGCAGAATTTATCTATGTGGTTGAGTTTAAATGGTAAAAAAATGCAGGATGGCTCAACCTCTACTATGGTATATGGAGTTGAATTTCTTGTTCATTATATCAGTCAATTTATGAGCTTAATACCTGGAGATATCATCTCTACTGGCACTCCGCCGGGTGTGGGGCTTGGCATGAAACCACCCGTTTATCTAAAAGCTGGTGATATCGTGACACTTGGAGTTGAAGGTCTGGGGGAGCATAATCAAATCGTTATCGCCGATTGAAGTTTTAGATGCAGCTTGTAGTAACAGCAAAAAAGGGTGTTTTAGACTAGCTTTTGATGCTTCTCATGAATAAGTAATTTTTTGGCTATTGAAATATGCTAAAAATTATATCACCTTCATATAAGTAAAATTTAAAACGGCGTTCCATCGGAGCACAAGTCGATTTATATAAGGTTCATATTTCAATTATTACATGCATTCATGTTTAGGTAAAAGGAAAAACGATGGAAAGAAGATTAGCGACAATACTTGCCTTGGATGTTGTGAATTTTAGCAAGTTAATGGCAGAGGATGAAGTTAAAACACTCGAAAACTTGGGGACAGCTCGCGCTCTTATTGACGCCTCAATCGATGAACATGAAGGGCGTATATTCAACACAGCAGGTGACAGCGTATTGGCTGAATTTTTCAGTCCTGTCAAAGCGCTAGAGTGTGCAGTCAAAATTCAGAATGCTACCAACGTTAAAAATAGTGAGCTGGCAGAGTCTGACAAAATGGATTTTCGAATTGGGATCAATATTGGCGATATAATGGTTCAAGATGGTAATTTGTTTGGCGACTCTGTAAATATCGCAGCTCGTTTGGAAGCTCAGGCAATTTCTGGCGGGATCTGCATTTCACAAAGTGTTTTTGATATGGTGAACATGAAAGTGAAGGTATCTTATGAAGATGCAGGCGAGTTGGAG
>PBCW01000004.1 GCA_002718015.1 Rhodospirillaceae bacterium | reverse complement strand
AGAGGCAACCAATTGAGCCAATTGTTCTAGAGAAACTTCCTGAAAACCAGGTCTAATAATTAATATTGCCCCCGTAAACCCAATACCGAGCGCAAGTAGATGTTAATGTTTTAAATGCTTACCAAAAAACAATGCTGCCCCGATTGTAACGTATAAAGGGATTGAATATCCATAAGTCGTAACCTCAGCAATCAGGATATGATTAGTTGCATAAAACCATAAAATCACCGCTATACTATGAATAGCTCCACGTAAAATAAAGAATTTTAGACTTTTACTTTTCGTCTTTACTGCTTCTGATGTTTTGTTTTTTTTGTCCATTAATAATCGTCGCATAACAGGTAGCCAGAAAGGTGCCAGCATGATTGCGCTAAAAAAATATCGAATAAACGCAGCCTGGGTTGCGGGCATATCTGTTCCAATATAGCGAACAACAGTCAAAGTCAGCGAAAAACAAATGGTGGTCAATATCATTTATAATACGCCAATAAACATATCAGAATTCATAGCAAACATTTCTAGTCATTCAGCATGCTTGACCCAACGCTAGACAAGGAAATCGAAATCTACCCCTTCATCTGCCTGTAAGACGTGATCCATATACAATTTATGATAGCCCCTTTTGGCAATAAACCTTGTAAGGTCAAGTGTTTCTCGGCGGCTAGTAAGTTCGCTGTCTTCCACATGCAGATGCAGGCTTCTTGATTTTACATCAAGGCTAATTCTATCGCCAGTTCGGACAAGCGCAAGCGGGCCACCATCCGCTGCTTCAGGACAAACATGAAGTATGATTGTACCAGATGCTGTGCCACTCATACGCCCATCCGAAATCCGAACCATGTCTTTGACACCCTGTCTTGCAAGCTTTTTGGGAATCGGGATTAGGCCTGCCTCCGGCATTCCCGGGGCCCCCTTGGGTCCAATATATCTTAAGACCAAAATATCTTCTTTATTAACATCTAGCTCTTCGCTGTCTATCCTGTTGGCTAAATCCTCAAGGCCATCAAAAACAACTGCTCTGCCTGAGTGTTTAAGAAGACTATCAGTCGCAGCAGATTGTTTTATAATGGCTGTATTTGGAGCAAGATTGCCCCTAAGAACGGCCATACCACCTTCGCTGTAAATGGGATCGGCTAATGATTTAACAATATTCTGCTGCCATGAAAACTGAATTTCCTCTATATTCTGCCCAAGTGTTTTTCCAGTAACAGTGGAGACATCTAGATGAAGCTTATCTTTTAATTCAAGAAGAATTCGTGGAAGACCACCTGCTTTATATAAATCCTCCATATACCCTTCCCCCGAGGGTTTTAAATCAACAATAACGGGTATGGTTCGTGAGAGCTCGTCAAATGATTTCATATCCAGTTTAATACCCATGCGCCCCGCAATTGCTGTAAGATGAATAAGACCATTAGTAGACCCGCCAATCGCGAGAAGAACTATTAGCGCATTTTCAAATGATTTCGCGGTAAGAATACTGCTTGGTCTGCGTTTTTTTGTGGCGATATCAACAGCTATCTGACCCGTCTTTTCAGAAATTCTACGCCTCTCAGAAGATACTGCTGGAGCACAGGACGAATCAGGTGCCATCATTCCAAGTGTTTCAGTAATCATTGCCATGGTACTCGCAGTTCCCATCACACCACAAGTACCGACCGTTGGTACAAGCTGATTATTTGCCTCATTAATTTCTGTTTCGTTGATTTCGTCTGCCCTAAATTTAGCCCATAACCTGCGGCAATCAGTGCATGCACCAACACGTTCGCCCCTATGAGAGCCTGTCAACATAGGACCAGTCACAAGCTGTATAACAGGCATATCAACGCTTAGTGCCCCCATTAATTGGGCGGGAACAGTTTTATCACAACCACCAATAAGCACGCATGAATCCATAGGCTGTGCTCTAATCATTTCCTCTGTATCTATGGCCATAAGATTACGAAGATACATTGAAGTTGGGTAGGAAAAGGCTTCATGAACAGAAATTGTTGGAAATTCTAGGGGAATAGCCCCTTGTGCCAAAACGCCAGCCCTTACGCTTTGAATTAAATCAGGCACATTACCATGGCACGAGTTATAATTACTGAAAGTATTAATGATACCAACGATAGGCTTATCAAGCATTTCATCAGAATAGCCTAAGCCTTTGATAAATGATTTGCGCAGAAATATGGAAAAACCAAGATCTCCGTAATTTGTTAGATTTTGTTTAATCCCAGATTTTTTATCATTCATCTTTTTTCCAGTTTGCTTGTGTCCGCTGCCCATCTATCGCCATACCAGAGGATTTGTGTTCAATATGACTAGCCTCTTCCAACGAACGGCATATTTGTTGCCATTATCGTCATGTTCAGAACGTTTGTATCGAGAGGTAGGCTTGCCATATATGCAACCGCCCGCCCGCATTCATCAGATTCAATCACAGGTTCAACCATAATCTCACCATTAGCTTGAGGCACTCCCTTGGTAAACCTGTTACCAATGGCCGTATCTGCATTTCCGATATCTAATTGTGAACAAGCAATTGAATAGGCTCTACCATCAAGAGCAATTGTCTTTGTTATGCCTGTAATAGCGTGTTTTGTGGCCGTATAGGCAATGGTATTCGGTCTTGGCACGTGTGCACTTATAGACCCATTATTGATAATACGTCCGCCTTGAGGGGATTGAGATTTCATGATTTTGAATGCTGCTTGTGCGCATAGAAAACTGCCAGTAAGATTGACGTCTACACATTGACGCCATGCAGTTTCTTCTAATTCATCTAGCTCAACACGGGGAGCACCCATGCCCGCATTGTTAAATAAGATATCTAATCTGCCATAGCTGTTCTCTATTTCTGAGAATAGTGATTTAACGGAAGCACCACTTGTAACATCTGTCGCAATTGCTTTAATCTCAGGTTTATCAGTTGCGCCAAGAGATGCAGTCTTTTCAAGCTGCTCATAGCGCCTCCCGCACACGATTACATGAAAGCTATCATTCTGAAGCGCTAACGCGGCAGACCGTCCAATGCCAGTGCCACCCCCTGTGATAAGTGCAACCTTTTTAACTTCTTCAGCCATCAATCTTCTCCGGTTTTGGGATGCATACACCCCATTACATCAATAATACGGTGTATCCTAAAATAAACTAATAATCTAACTATCCTTGATAAGCGCCAAAATCGTAGAACGCTTCGGAGTTATTTACCATAATGCGTGTTCGCATTGAATCATCTGTTATCCATTCACCAAACCAATTCACTAAATCACCATCATTAGGATTTACTTCATATTTGTTTGGATGTGGCCAATCTGTTCCCCACATTACATTGTTTGGATTTGCTTCAACAAGAGCTCTNGCCATTGGCAGAACATCATCATACGGCGGNAGNTCGGTTTCACTTACGCGGTTAGCACCCGAAATTTTTATCCAGGTATTTCCATCCCTCACAAGTCGTAATAACGTTTTGAAACCTTCTGCGTTAACTCCAGCTGTTGCAGGTTGGTAGGCAAAATGCCCTATAGATACAGGCACAGAAGCATTCGATAGCANTGGCTCTAACTCTACGATATCTTTCCCAGGAAATAAATATTCTAGATGCCAACCAAAGCCTTTAATTTTATCTTCAAGTTTCGAGATTTCTGNTATTTCTAGTGGCATTCCACCTTTATTATCAAGATTCAGTCTGACGCCGCGAATTCCTTGTTCATGCAATTCCTGCAANGAGGCCTCTGATGNATCCATTTTTATAGCGCAAACTCCGCGAGCCTTATTTGTGACTTTCTGATTCAATAGGTTCATTCCTTTNAGNATAGCCGAATTATCAACTCCGTAAACAGACGGTTGTGTGAAGACTACCCTGTCAACGCCAAGCGTATTATGCAGATGGATAAGATCTTCCAATGTCGAATCAGGCGGATTATATCCACGGCCTTCAAACAAAGGAAATTGGCTCTCAAAAATATGAACATGGGTATCAATACTGCCTTTTGGCAAAGTGATATCTGGTTTTTTTGGGTTTCTATCTGGTGCTATACAATCTCGGATAGTCATTTTTGTCTCCAAATTTCGCTTTATATTTCGATAATNCTTTTATCGATAATTCCTCTTGTTACGATCTAGCAATTGTAGAAAATTTGTCTACACAAAAATCTAACTAAAATNGCAATTAAATCAAAATAACAGGNTANCNGCTAACNGTTTTTTAAAAATATCNCGGCTTTTTCTATCAANTCCCCACTGGGCGGATTTACTATTTCAAGGCTAGTTGAGCTCTGGAAGTCCCAATTAAGGGTTTCATTTAACTCATCGGCATTCCTATCTGAATAAATCTTTTGCAGAATAGGTTTGCCATTATCAAAGCTAAAGTAAGCATCTGGCATTGCAACGCCTACCACACCTTCTCTATTCCCAAACGGACTGTTTGGAGAGGTTATAAAATCAACATTATTTACAAATCGTCTTGGGTCAGAGGGCATAATTGCAATTACCTTATTGGCTAAAACAGTAATATCATGTGCCCCTCCTGAGCCTGGCAATGATAAGGTTTTTCCAGATTTAGTAGTTAGCCTGCTACTNTTGAGGTGGCCATGTATGTCAATTTGTGCAGCTGATAATAAGCCAATATCAATCTCGCCCCGCTGAAGCACACTAAAAACATCTAGCATGGAGCCATGCATTTTTGCTGTTTTAGCTATATTGGCGCTGGCAGTTGATAGGGGCTGTGTTTTACACGCAACNTCCATCAAGCCTGACTCGAAAACCAAGTGGCAGTTAGGGGATTGATTATATTGAGAAAGATGCGCAACAAGGCAAGGCAAACCGATGCCGACAAATAATGTCTGAAAGTCTCTAATTTCAGTTGCTGCCATAAAGGCGGCGCGGGCTTGTGAGATAATTTCATTCGTTATTAAAGGTGTTTCTAGATTGCTGGCCATAANGCTGGATTGTCTGTTTGTACTCATGATTTGCTCCAGGCTAACTGACTTAATAGTGTGCTGGGAAAGCTCTTGAGATAGCTATCAAAGTCGTCATGGTCATAAATACTTTTCCGAAGCCATTCGTCTGATTTCAAAGTGTCTTTAGTATTGCCCCCATGTTCTTCGTAATATCTCTCATCTCTTTGATAATAATCGTGCAAATAAGAGGGGTATGCGCCGAACGGCTGTTGAATGACGGCCACAACTTTATGCGCGGGTAGTTTTGTTAAATGAGGGGAGNGAAGTATTTCCTCACTCTCACAGATTTCTTCAACAGAACAGATTATCCTCTTGGATGCATCNCATCCATCNATTGTATCACCAACAGATCCCCATAGCTGANCATTTCCATCTATATCACTTCGTTGCGCGTGAACAATTGCCACATCTGGATTTAAGGCACTATGTGCCTGGTATTGCNTATCTGTAAAAGGACAGTTAATAGTTTTAATACCATCAACGGTGCCAGCGAGATCTCCATTGGCTAATATAGGAGAGGGAATAAATGGCACACCAAGCTTGCCAGCATGTAAGCGCAACACCATTGAAAAATTAGTGCTTTCAGTTAACGCAAGTTCACCTGAAGCAACAGCTTTACTAATTATGTTGCTCATGCCGATGCCTGGATTACCATACCATCCGCAGCTTAATCTGCTTGCACACCCCCCTGCAACCAGAAAATCAAAAACAATATCGGCTCCTGTTTTTACAAGATGAAGATTGTGTTTTTTTTGTCGGANTATCTCATGTGCAATCGCGAACGGAATGGCATGACCAAAGCCCCCNATGAATACTGTGTCTGAATTATGGATGTATTTTTTGACTGCGTGTTGCGCAGTCATAACCTTANAGGTCATGACAAAAGACCCNCATAATAAAAATGTAAAAGCAAATGCGCATTTAAAAAAATTCTCTTTTAGNTAAGTTTGTTTTAAAATATTTGTTGTTTTATGTNTATCTTTTGTAGCATATTATCGATATTTTGCCGTATTGGGTAGACTTCAAATGAAGTCGGTAAAAAAAAAGAGGATAAATGTTAATACGCTATTTCTCTGCTAGGATACNTGTAAGCAGGGCTTGGTATTTTTAATGGTTTTTTTTGGAGGATAAAAATGGAATTAAGACCTTATGGCGCAACAGCTGCTAGAGAGCATGGCAAGTCGGGGGCAGAAACCCGCCCGTCGCGTCTTACAATTGATGCGCATTGTCATCTTCATGTTCAAGAGGCTCATGATCTTATCGATGGGATTTTGAATCCAATGGCTATTCCAGCTGTTAGATACACAAATCCGCGCACTACTGCTCAAAATGTTAAGCAAAACCAAGAAGATAGAATCGTTCATCTCACTGATTTGGACCAGCGCCTTCGCGATATGGATCGCCAGGGAATTGATATGCAAGTGCTTATTCCTGTTCCTTTTCAGGCATATTATTCAGTCCGCAATTCTGTTGGTCATAAAGCTATCCAGACCATCAACAATAAATTATCTTCTATCNCGCAATCTCGCCCTGACAGATTCCTAGCTTTAGGGCATTTGCCTCTTCAGGATGGTGATGCTGCTGCTAGAGAAATGGAGCGCGGTGTAAAAGAATTAGGNTTAAAAGGATTTCAGGTTCTTGGCTCAGTAAATGGAACTGAGCTATCAGATAGAAGTCTTGATCCAATGTGGGAAATGGCAGANAAGCTAAANACATTAATGGTGTTGCACCCGAATGGATATCCGCAAGGCGACCGTTTTNTAAATCACTATTTCAATAACATTATTGGAAACCCGCTTGATACAACAGTTGCTATTCATCATCTCATTTTTGANGGGACACTTGAGCGCTATCCAAATCTTAAGATACTCGCTGTCCATGGAGGGGGATATTTGCCAGCGTATGCAGGACGCATAGACCATGCNTGGGGTGCACGGCCAGATTGTCGCGAAATAATTAAGGAAAAGCCNTCTGATTATTTACGNAAGATATANTTTGATACTGTTGTGTTTACCTATGAGCAGTTAGATTATCTTGTAAAGANCTATGGGNCTGATAAAATTGTGATGGGAACTGACTATCCATATGATATGGCTGAAGATGATCCAATTGGTCATGTTACNGGNNCGACTTCTCTNACAGAAGAAGATATNGCGAAGATTGTTGGTGGCAATGCAGAAAAGTTACTTGGCCTCTAGTTAATTATAATTTTCNAATGAATACAANAAAGGCGGTTTGGGCNAATCCAANCNGCCTTTTTTNATCGTNTANTTTGTATNAAAAATATGCATCATCGGCGCTAATGGGTGGTTCCCANTCGCAATCTCCAAATGGCCCATCACCATTATTTGCNACATAGGCAATACGACCGTCAGCTACTCCATCTGCTGGTTTTTCTGAGAATAAGACACGTTGCAGCCAGTCCATNATATAATGATGACAATCAAGCTTACCAAGATTTGGGATTCCCCATAATGGATGAAACTGATCTTCAATAACCCACATTTCTTTTCTACATTTCAGGTCTTCAAAAACTTCAACTGCATCCTCCAAGGGGCATAGCGGGTCGAATTCACCAGTAGCNAGCAATGTTGGGCAGGAAATTTTTTCNGAATATCCTTTTACNGTCATTTTNGATGACATGTTATCAAATTCATCTTCGTTTTCTAANCCNGCCATATACATAAACATCTGCTTGAANCGAGGTGAGGATACNGAAAAGATAGTATTGTTAGGATTAAAACATGCAACNCCGCTGGCGATGGCGGCGGCACGGTGATCGTAACTTGCAAGACGAAGTGACCAATAGCTGCCCATGCTAACGCCATATATTCCGATGCGATCGCTATCTATTTCTTCTCTGGTTTGAAGATATGAGATAACNGCAGCGCCAGCACGTTCGTAATTATCCCCCAGGGCACGTATTTTCTGCATGTTTGAGTTGCCCTGTCCAGGGCCATCCATAGAAATAACGTGCATGCCCCTATTTATGCCAAGATTATTCATAACCTTTGGAAAATATTCTTTTGTCTGGTCCATTCCAGGAACATAAATGATACATGGCGCTTTTCGTCCATCTGGGAGCAGGTGNAGAAGACANGATATNGTTTTGCCATCATCAAACGGCACTTCAACCCGNTCTATGGGATAGGGCGAAATAGCACTTCTCCTATCAANCATNTCAGNTAGTTTTTGAGTAAGATATATTTTTACTGGATTATCGTCNAAATATATAGGGTGTTGTGCCATTCTGTANGATTCCACAGCATGNTCATAATGTTCCAATGCAGTCATCAGAAAACCTTGTTTTTCAGCCTGTTTCGCTAGTGCTTCATCATGCTCTGCTTTTTGGCGCCACATTTTAGGCAGCATCCTATAATTATGAGCGCGCTTGGGTGTTTCCCAATCATCTCTCTCAAAATTCTGAACTCTTCCACGCATATTAAGTGCAAGGTCTAGCATCCATTGTTGTTCGTCTCGTCGGGTTTTCAATGACTTCATGCTGAATTCCTTAATCCTATTCTCTGCTTATTCTAAGAAATTGTCTTACCATTCAGACTTATCTCCAGTTTTGGTTCAAGCGCCGTCGCGAGGGTAGCGTGCAAATAGCAAGATCTTGCTGATAATTCTAACAAACGTTCATATTCCTTTTCAGATGCATCTCCATTCATATAAAGATGCGTATCGACGGCGGCCATTTTGCCAATTTGAGCACCGTTTTCTTCGATTACTTCGAAATCTACAGTTTGAGTAAGGCGCATTCCACTGATGGAAAATTTCTGATGTTCAATATAGCGGTGTAATTGCGTTAGAAAGCAGAACGAAACGCCTGCACACATATTGCTTAAGCCGGAAGGAGCAAAGTCGCCGCCTTCGTCACTGCCGATCTCAAAACGTGTCATCCCCGGGAGACCAAGGACGGTGTCAGCAATGACAATGGTCCCATCATCATTGGTATGACTCTCTCCATATATGTTTCGGATAATTTTTGTTGTTGTTCCTGTGGGTGCTTTCATTATTTCACCCTCCAATTCTTTGCCTGTTTTTCTGATTATGCCATCCATAAATTTAAAATCACTAACAGGTGCTGGCGTTGTCTGGTAGATCATGAAGGGATCTTCAGCGGCATCTACTGGGCAATTTGGCAAATTTGATAATCTTTTTTGGTTGCCATTTACGAATAATGAAAAGCGGCTGAGAAGCTCATTCCGATATCCATATATTAAAGGAGAAGCTGTTAGAGCTTCTGATATAATTTTGTTAATTTTTTCCGGGCTCGTATTTGCGTTTATAGATATTTCAACCAGTGGTGGCTCCGCATGACCTGCAGCATCTCCTTTCACAAATGAGCCAGTCATATAATAAAAATTGGAAACTTCCATGTCTATTGTGTCGATAGTTATCTCTTCAAGTTTGGCAAATTGGCGAATCCGTCCTATTAAATCACCGTGAAGCGCTGCATTAAAAAAACCAAGCGGAAAAGGGGCAAGGTCTGTTCCAGATAGGTGTTTTCCCTCATCTGACGAAAGTCGCCACCTGCTTCCCTTATCTCCTTCTTGAATAAGGGCCTCTTTTTGGAATAATGCCATTTGCCTTGCATGAGTTGTGTAGGTTGTTGTTCCGATTTTTCCTTGTACGATATCAGGTTGTTTGTCCCCTTTTATGTATAAAAAACCTAGTGGATAATTATCTTTATCTATGGTGGGGTACTTCACAAAATTTTCCTTTATGTTTAGTGATAACTTTATTTAGTTTATGCTAGTTAACTGCCAGAGGTGCTAATGCATCGATGTCAGTCACAACATCAATTATTACTGGTTTGTTTAGTTGTAATGCTTTTTTAATCGTAGTTTGGATATTTTCTGCTCTTTCCACTCTAAGACCAACAGCCCCAATATTTTGAGCGATTTCTGCAAAATTTACATTATTAAAAGTCCACATTTGGCGACCTTCAGGTGTTTGTTCTCCACCGTAGGCTCTGTCAAAGCCACGTTTTGATTGGTTTCCTCCACTGTTATTATTCACAATAACAACTACACCAATGTTCCATCTTACGGCCACTTCGATTTCAGCAATATGGTACCAAAACCCAGCATCTCCAGTAAAGCAAATCACAGCTCTATCTGGCAGGGCACATTTTGCACCGAGTGATGCTGGAAAAGCCCAGCCAAGATGGCCAGCGCTTCTAATGTAATTTTGTTTTGGATGCTGAAGGTCAAACATTCCACCCATCCACATACCAGCATGACCTGTATCTACGACAATGACAGCATTATCTGGCACGTTATCACTAAGCTCTTTGCATAATCTTTCTGGCCTTATTGGATTGGAATCGCTTTCCATTAAAGATTTATATTTGTCATACCAATCCCGCCTCAGCTTAGAGATATGCTCAAGCCAGCCAGTGCGATCGGGGTTTGTAAGCGCAAATGCGAGCTCTTTCATTCTTGCTAAGATTGCTTTTGCATCACCCTGGATTGCAACTTCAAGAAGGTAGTTTCTGCCAAGATTTTCAGGTTCTAAATCTATCTGAATAACTCTGGATTTTTCGTCTGGCACGGTCCAGAAATGGGTTGTCATCGAGCTTGTTTCAGACCCAACAAAAATAACAAGGTCAGCGGCTTTCACACTGAGATTTGCAGATTCTCTTGAATAAGTTCCAACCACACCACATGAAAGAGGATGCGTTGAATGAATTAAATCTTTTCCATTTAAAGAAGTTGCAACTGGTATATTCAACTTTTCTGCAAATTCTATTAATTCCTGTGAGCATTGTGAGTGCTTTGCACCGCCGCCAGCCACAATAATTGGCCTCTTCGCTAATTGAATGGTGCCTAATGCCTTGTTCAATATTGTATCGTTACAAATCGGGCGATGAGGCGGAATTTGTGTATCTGATATTCTGAAATTACTTTCAAATTCGAATTCCTCTAAATCTATCTGGGCTTCATTACCCCTTAATTGTAAGTGCGCAGGACCTGGTGAGCCAGAGGTTGAAACCCGAAACGCTTGGTCAATCATATCAGGAATCCGGCTAACATCATCTATCGTTGCGTTCAATTTTGTTACAGGCTCGAATGCAGGCATATCATCTACTTCTTGGTAAACCTTCTTAAATTTTGTTTTTGGTTCTCTACCACCTGTAATAGCGATAACAGGAGAATGTGCCAGAAATGCGTCCCGCAACCCTGCTGCTATATTCAAGGCACCAATTACCTGCGCCATGCATATAGCAGGCTTTCCAGATGCTCGCGCATAACCATCTGCCATGTATGCAGCTGATTTTTCAGAATGAACATGTAATCTTTTGATATTTGTTTTTTTCTCAATTTCCACCATTGTTCTTCTTAAGACCGCTGGAACCATAAAAATATGTGTGATCCCATAAGCTTTGAGTAATTCTGCTAATATAACTGCACCAGTTTGTTTTTTCATTTTTAAGGTTCCATTACAATTATCAAGGCCATTTTAACAACGCATTCGTTGAATTGAGTACCTTTAGGGCTGAACGCTCTTTTATTTAAAAAAAAATGTCAAATTTTTCTATAAAGAGCTTACCCTTCATCCCAACAATATTTCTTCACTATTTGTTTATTTTATAGCAAGTGGGTTCGTAGGCGACCCGACAGCACCGGTAATGGGCAAGGCTGGTGCAACAAACATAAATTCATAAATCCCGTCTGAAGCGCAATCAGTTGCCAGCTCGCCAAGAGAAAATATTTCTCCCATCGTAATTCCCATAATAGGGATTGTAATCCAGTGCCATGGTTGATTGATGCCTTCTACGGATTCGTTGGGGCGTACCTCACAACCCCAAGTATCTGAGGCAATAGCTGCTATTTCTTTTGCTTGTAGCCATTCTAATGTCTCAAAAGCAAACCCCGGCGCGTCACCTCCAGGATAGCCATCCCAATTTCCATTTTCTAGCATTTCTTCCATCTGGCCAGTGCGCACAATTACATAGTCCCCACGCTTTATTTCAACTTGTTGTGATTTTGCTGCCCTATTCAGATCATCGCATGTGATTCCGTAACCATCCTCTAATCGCTCAATACCCATCTCTCTTGGCACATCTAATAAAACGCCGCGCCCGACCATTTTACTCTTTGTTTTCTCGATGCCACACTTCTGTGCTCCAGCGGAGGTTACTTCTCTACAATCATAGCCATTCCACATGAAATTTTCATAAAATATATGTCCGAGGCCGTCCCACTGGGTTCCAGACTGCAATGGCATAACAATCATATCGTCTGCTGCGCGAATCCCTCGCTGGTCAAGAACGCCAGAATACGCGTCTGTACCCGTTCGCAGCATCGTATGAAGTGGGTTTATTCTCCCAAGTGATTGATATTTTGATTTTGCGCCCTGTGGGCCATTGGAATCAAAATTAAGGGCAAGAGAGATTACTTTTCCTTGATTAACGAGCTTTGCTGCCTCAACAATATCGTTCGCCGAGGTGTAGTTTAAGGTACCGATTTCGTCATTTGGCCCCCATTTTCCCCAATTCTTATATTTTTCGGCAGCTATTGTTAAATCGTTTCTGGTAATTAGTTTCCTTGTCATTATTCCCCCCATAAAGTCATAATTAATTTGGTATATTTCAATATTGAGAATATCAAATGCATTTAGAATTAATTGATTTTTATGATAAAATGCTAAGCTACCTTTATCATAAAAAACAACTATTAATAAAATGTTCCACACGATATAAGCAATGATAATGACGGAAAAATATTATTGCTAGAGATATATCTTATCGGATTTTAAAAATTGTTTGAGCTAGAATTACCCACTCTACTTTTATGTGTTTTAATTGCCTTTCTTGGCGGCGTTGTTCGCGGATTCACTGGCTTTGCAGGTTCCTTATTCATGATGCCATGCTATACGTTAGTACTTGGACCAATAGCTGCGATGAACGTGATCATACTCTCAGGCCTAGTAGGTGCTTCTTTTACAGTTAGAAGGGCATTAAAATATTCTCAAAAGCGTATAACTCTATTTTACAGCTTAGGATTGTGCGTTGGCGTTTTTATTGGGTTGAATTTTTTGTTCGATAATGAGATTACGAAAATCACATTTTATATGGGTATTTTTATCCTTGTGGGTACATTGATTTTGTTCTCTGGATGGCGATATTCAGGGCCACAGACAAGGGTCATCTCTCTTGGGTTTGGCTGGGTTACAGGCCTTTTTTCAGGATTTTTTGGCGTACCCACCGGTCCTTTCACCGGGATTTATTTTTTATCATCTCCAGTTGAGAAAAATGTGATTCAAGGCAATATTCAGCTTGTTATAATTTGCACAATACTCTCCTTTTTTGCTTATTTTATTTTTATAGAAGGATTTGATTTAAAATTTCTAACACTTGGGCTTGCTCTGGCCATCCCTTTATCAATTGGATTAAAGGCGGGAATATTATTATTCGAGATCGTCTCAGAAATCTATTTTAGACACATTACTTACGCTGTATTATTTTTTCTTGGCATTGCATTGATTTTCAATTCATAATAACTTCGAATCATGAAATTATCGATATTTTTAAGTAGCGGGACTTCGCTTGGGGGAAAAGTTGAAAAAAATTGCAAAAAACATTCTGGATCATATTGCAATTGCGGTTCCTGAAATCGAACCAGTTTTGGAACACTATTCCAATATGTTTGACGCTGAAATAACGCCGCCAAAAGTCATTTTGGAGCAGGGAATAAGAATGGCATATGTCCATTTTGAGAATATAAAAATTGAGTTAATTGAACCTTTGAACAAAAAAAGCCCTGTAGCAAAATTTTTGGAGCGTAATCCGAAAGGCGCGATGCATCATTTCTGTGCAGTCACTACAGATGCTGAAGCTTCAGCTAAATCCGTTAAAGACAATGAAATGAGGACTCTAGGAGAGCCTGGCGTGGGTCATCATGGTCAAAAAATGTTTTTTTTACACCCGTCTGACACCAGTAATATTTTAGTCGAAATCGTCGAAAGCAAAAAATGAAAAGGTATAACAAATGAAAACTGATTATAAAGAAATTCTTGTAGAGGTAAAAGAGAGTGCAGCTTGGATCACAATAAACAGACCAGAGGTTAGAAATGCTTTTCGTGAGCAAACACTTGATGAGTTGCGTGAAGCGGTTTTGGATACAAGAAATGACCCATCTATTTCTTGTATAGTAATTACTGGTGCAGGGGACCAAGCATTCTCAGCTGGGGGTGATTTCTATGCGATGAAAAGACTTAACTGGGTGAATGCTGCTCACTGGAATGATCGTATGCTTGGCCTTGCAATGGCCATTCGCGGTGTTGCTGTTCCGGTGATAGCGATGGTAAATGGTTGGTGTATGGGGGGTGGTCATGAGCTTGCACTTTGGTGTGACCTTGTAATTGCATCTGAAAATGCAACACTTGGGCAAACTGGCGCACGTGTTGGAGCATGCCCTACTGTTGGAGCGACTCAATATCTGCCACGTATTGTTGGGGAGCGCTTAGCGCGTGAGATGATTTTCTTGGCCAGGTCATTTAAGGCAGAAGAGGCCGAAAGAGTTGGCCTTATAAATAAATGTGTCCCGCAGGATAAATTATATGAAGAAACACTAGCGTGGGTTAAAAAGATTAATAGTCATAGTGGTCAGACCTTGCGTCAGACAAAAAAATCATTAAATGCCGAATCTGACGAGCTGTACGCATCATGGCAACATGGAATGGAGTTACTGGCTCACGTTTGGGGCTCTGAAGAATCACTTGAAGGAATGCATGCATTCCTCGAGAAAAGAAAACCTGATTTCCAAAAGTTTAGAGAGCGCAACGCTACTGAGGTAAAACAATATCTGACAGGACTTTATAACGATGACAATATGAAAAAATAACATTTTTACCGACTTACAGCCAGAATGTGTTGGGAGGTTCTCAATGAATGGTATTAAACCTAAAACAACAGAATGGTTCACGTACTTTCCAGATGATTACAGATGGTCTGCTGCAATCGGTGGGATGCTTGGGACCTCTGTAGTTGGTGCTAGTGACATGGGTGAAATCGATAGAACAGCAAGAAAATTGAGTAATAAGTTAGGAGACGATGAAGCTTGGTTTTTCGCTTGGAAAGGGCTAGGTGATGAGCTCAAGGCGAGGGCAGAAAGTAGCGAAGAAAAAGGTCACAATATAACAGCCGCTCTATTTCATCTGCGGGCTTCTTGCTATTATCAGTGGGGCGAAAGGTTTAGAACTGCA